>NZ_SMMB01001289.1 GCF_009711365.1 Xanthovirga aplysinae
TAAGCTATAAATATAGGGTAAATTAACAGATATTGAATACATCCTTTCTTCTTTTGAAAAAATCACAAAAGAAGAAAGGATGTATTTCAAATTAGAAGGGACAAAGGTTTTACTTTTTTGGCTCTTCCTCAATTTCAAATTTCATTGGACGAGCCACCTTTTCCTCCAACAAAGCAATTTTGAGGACTTCTTCCACATTATCAACATAATGGATAGTCAGGTCCTTGGTATATCGTTCATCGATTTCTTCAATATCCCGACGATTCTTTTTACAAAGAATCAATTCATTGATCCCGGCTCTTTTTGCAGCAAGAATTTTTTCTTTGATTCCTCCAACCGGCAAAACCTTCCCTCTTAAGGTAATTTCCCCGGTCATAGCTATACGCTCTTTTACCTTTCTTTGTGTATATATTGAAGCCAAAGAAGTCAACATAGTAATTCCTGCAGAAGGCCCATCTTTTGGTACGGCACCGGCCGGAACATGCACGTGCAAATCGTATTGATCAAAAACTCTATAATCAATACCCATTTCTGAAGCATGAGACCTTAAATGTGAAAGAGCTGTCATAGCAGACTCTTTCATTACATCACCCAATTGCCCTGAAAGGGTTAATTTACCACGGCCACGGCTAAGGCTCGATTCAATGAAAAGAATTTCACCACCCACTGAGGTCCAGGCCAAACCGGTGACTACCCCAGGAAACTTATTATCTTGATACAATTCTTTGTCAAAAAATTCGGCACCAAGGATCTTCACCACCTCTTTCGGACCAATTTTTTTATTATAGTCCTCCTCCATCGCAATAGATTTGGCCACATGACGTACAATTGCTCCTAACTTTCGCTCCAAACTACGAACTCCCGATTCCCGGGTATATGCATCAATAACTTTTACAATCCCGGTTTTAGAGAAAGTCACATCCTTACCTTTCAGCCCATGCTCCTCCCTTAATTTTGGAATCAAGTGTTTTTGAGCAATTTCTGTTTTCTCCTCCAGCGTATAGCCACTTACCTCTATGATTTCCATCCTATCCCTCAAAGCTGGCTGAATGGTGTCCAATGAATTAGCTGTGGCAATGAACAATACCTTTGATAAATCATAGTCGACTTCTAGGTAATTGTCGGAAAATGAATTGTTTTGTTCCGGATCCAGCACTTCCAAAAGAGCTGAAGAAGGATCTCCCCTAAAGTCAGAACTCACCTTATCAATTTCGTCCAAGACAAATACAGGGTTGCCCGTTCCGGCTTTTTTAATATTTTGTATCACTTTGCCAGGCATCGCTCCCACATAGGTTTTACGGTGCCCTCGGATTTCGGCTTCATCATGCAATCCACCGAGTGCCATTCGCACATAATTTCGATTCAAAGCCTTAGCAATAGATTTTCCTAAAGAGGTTTTCCCAACACCTGGAGGGCCATATAAGCACAAAATGGGGCCTTTTACATCGTTTTTTAACTTTCTTACCGCAAGATATTCGATAATTCTGTCTTTTACTTTTTCTAGCCCATAATGATCTTTATCCAAAATCTTTTTGGCACGCTTCAAGTCAAAATTATCTTTGGTTGTATCATTCCATGGAAGATCCAGCAGGAGTTCGCAATAACTTATTGCCACTGGATATTCAGCCGCTTGCGGATTGACACGAAGCACCTTATCCAATTCCTTGTTAAAGTGTTCATGCACCTCTTGAGGCCAGTTTTTTTCATTCCCTTTCAAACGAAGAGCTTCCACTTCCTTATCAGGCCCATCAAAACCCAATTCATCTTGCAAGACCTTCATTTGTTGACGCAGAAAATAGTCTCGTTGTTGCTGATCAATATCCGTATGCACCTTATTGTGGATCTCCTGTTTGAGTTCCAACATTTGAATATCTTTTAGCATATGCTCCAACAAAACCGTGGCTCTTTCTTTCCCATCATCAATTTCCAAAAGGCGCTGTTTGTCAGATAAATCCGCACTGATATTAGAAGAAAGAAAATGTGTAAGAAAAATCGGATTATCAATATTATCCAAAGCCACTTGAGCTTCCTGAGGTATCTCAGGGTTCAACTTCATTATTTTCACCGCCGCATCTTTCAACGACTGCAAAATGGCCTCAATTTCATGGTTATTTCTAGCAGGAAATTCATCAGGCAAAATGCGAACATTGGCTGTAATAAAGGGATCTTCCTGAATAAATTTTTCAATCTCAAACCGACGTTTCCCCTGAATGATTATTGTGGTATTCCCGTCAGGCAAGACGATCATTTTTAAGATTCGAGCCACCGTCCCCACTTTATAAATATCAACTTTTTCGGGCTCTTCAACAGTAGTTTTTTGAGCAACTACCCCAACTATTCTGTTCCCTTTATATGCTTTTTTTACCAGCTTCACTGATTTTTGTCTTCCCACTGTAATAGGAATAACCACACCTGGAAATAAAACAATATTTTTTACTGGTAATATGGGTAACTCCTCAGGCAAATCTTTATTAAAAAGTTCTTCATCCTCATCCGGAGAAGCCAATTCTATTAAGTCTCCAACGCCCTCATCCATTTCGGAAGCCAGTTGAGACAATAGCATTGAACCGTAATATCCCTTCTTATTTGAATTCATAGTATTTATTTAAAAGCTTTATGCCAAAATGACATGTTTGAGCAGAAAATATCCTCATCTATTAATAACGACCTAAAGGGACAACTGCTATGCCAAACTAAATGTAAAAAGAGGATAACTACTCAAGGTTTATTCAAAACTAAATTTAAAACCGAATAATCTAGAAACATCCTAAAATAAAAACAGAAACTTTTGACAATCCCTTTAGAAAATAAACCCACGGAAAAACATGCATTTAAGTGACTTAAATTCAAAGACTTACCCCTAAAAGAAACTTCTTTTTACCCAAAAAAAACCTACTATTCGTATTCCCTTTACCAAAAACCGATAAATTTTCATACCAATTAAAGTCTTATTAAGCAAAAAGATTTCCTTTCTCCTTTTTTTTCGCCAATTTGACAGCTAAAAAAAACTGAAAACTCATTCACTGCCAAGCCTATTACCACCAAACAATAAGACTATTAACAACACCAATAGAGGCTCTTTAAGATAAGATCTCCTTTGATTGCCTAGAGCTTGTATTAAGATTTTTCTTCTAGCAGCCAATGCCTTTTACAAACTTGACCTTCTTTCCCCCCCTAGTTTCCAGCTACTAGCCCAAAAGCGACTTATTCAGCCTTCTCAAAGGTTATTTCGCTAAACCCCGAAATATTTTGACAAACTTTAAACTAAAACTTATCAGGAGAGTTTAGGAGTCACCTACTCTCTACCATGACCCACATTAGGATTCTCCTTTTAAGCTGTATTTATTTTTTTTCTTCTGAGCTGCAGGCCCAGTTGACAAATACGCTAAGTCCTATTGAAATAAAAACACAGCCAGCCGATTCTCAACAGGTAGTTCTTCAGGTTAATTCACTAGGCTTTTTTAAAAACAATGAATACTTTAACCCCATTGTAGACGGCTATACACTTTTTGGCTACCAATTCTCCCCTATTTTACAATATTTCCCCAACCAAAACATTCAAATAGAACTTGGAGCTTACTTTCAAAAAGATTTTGGAAACCCCCAATTTTCAAACATTTCTCCTGTCTTCACCACAAGAATTTCCTCTAACAATTGGACTTTTCTCTTTGGTTCACTCCAAAGGAGGTATAATCATCATTTAATTGAACCCTTATTTGATATTGAACGGGGGTTAGTGGCTCCTCAAGAACATGGGATCCAAATTCTTTTTGATGGTAATAAAAGCTTTATGGATTTTTGGTTAAACTGGGAAACCATGATCTACAAAGAAGATCTGAAACCAGAAGAGTTTTCGGTGGGCTTGTCCTTTTCCCATAAAGTTTTACAAAAAAACACTTTTTCCCTTACCCTTCCATTACAAATGGTAGTTTTTCACCAAGGAGGACAAATTGACAGATCACCTTTGGAGGTATTCACCCTGTTTAATCCTGCTGTAGGACTTAAAGGGAACAGATCCTTTAAAAACAAAATTATCAAGTCCATACAAGCCGAAGCTTACTTCATTTACTTTTCAGGTAATGCTGAACAACCTCCTTATATATTTCAGCATGGAAAAGGATGGGATATTGCTTTTACCTTTAAAAGTCTATTTTTTGACATGAAAATTTCCTATTGGCAAGGAAACCAATATCTGAGCCCAAAAGGGGCTCCTATTTACCAATCAGTTTCAAGATCTCTCAAAAACTTAGATGCAAGTGAAAAAATACGAAAATTGGCATTTTTACGTTTCACCAAAAATATTCAGTGGAAAGGAGGAATACATTTAGGCTTCCGAAGCGATTTTTCTTATGATTTCAATAATCATTTGTTAGAATCTTCCCAAGGATTATTCCTAAATTACACCGGTGATTTTTTAATTTGGGCCAACAAAAACAAGCGCTGATGCTAAAAAAGCTTCTTCTGAGTTCTGGTGTCTTATTTTTACTACTAATCCTGTGGCAACACAAACTCATTATTTATGGGTATGGACAGGCAAAAGGGCAATTGAATATTATTATGAATGCCCGCCCCGTAAATGAATTTATAGAAAAAGAGGATTTTCCAGATTCCTTAAAACAAAAATTATTACTGATTCAGGAAATCCGAAAATTTGCCATTGATTCCCTAGGAATAAACGATTCGGATAATTACACCACCTTATTCGATCAAAAAAACAAACCCATTTTATGGGTAGTCACGGCTAGTGAACCTTTTGCCTTAAAAGCAAAAGAATGGTGGTTTCCATTTTTAGGTTCTGTTTCCTACAAAGGCTATTTCGATCGGGAAAAAGCCCGCAAGGAGCAGTCCAAATTAGTAGAGCAAGGCTACGATACAAGTGTAGGAACAGTAAGTGGTTGGTCAACTTTGGGTTGGTTTAAAGATCCAATACTCTCTAATATGTTGAATAATAAGGAAGGTGATTTGGCCAACTTAATTATTCATGAGCTAACACATGGAACACTTTTTGTGAAAGATCAAGTGGCCTTTAATGAAAACCTAGCCACCTTCATTGGCGACAAAGGAGCTGAGTCATTTCTCACTTACAAATATGGTAGAAATTCAAACGCATATAAGGAATATGAAGATGCCAAAGCAGACCGGGAAAAGTTTTCTACCTACATCCTTTCAGGTGCTCAAAAATTGGATAGTTTATATAATAGCTTAAGACCCGAACAAAGTGATTCTCTAAAGCTAGAGAAAAAAGAAGGGTTAATAAGAGATATTGTAAAAAATGCAGATACCCTTTCTTTTCGGAGTGAAGGAAGTTACGTTTGGTTTTTTGATGATTTTCAACCTAACAATGCATTTTTCATGTCCTATTTAAGATACCGATCGAAACAAGGTAATTTTGAGGAGGAATTTCAGAATCAGTTTGAGGGTAACTTAAAAAATTATTTGGAATACTTAAAAAAGAAATATCCCTCCATCTAAAATGGAGCTTATAAAATTTTTAATATTGAAATTTACATTTTTTCTAAATCCCTTCGGAAAAACCATTAAAAAACAGGGACAAGATAAAATCTGAGGTTCAAAAGAGGAATCACAAACAGAAGACACCCAACCTGATAACACTATGTTGGGGAACGCGTTATTTTATACAGACATATTACCTTATTTAGCATAATCTTTATTTAAGAGAGAACAACAAATCTGATAAACCAAACAAATGAGAAAATATATACTGCCGGGAATGTCCCTGCTAATACTGGTTATTCTACTTACAGCCTTTAAAAACCCAGGTAATAATGATACCCCCATCATCAAAAAAAAATTCTCCCAGGCAGAAATGTTTAAATACCGAGTTTTCCTAGGCTTTTTTGGAAATGCGGGAGAGGCTACTATTGTTTTGAACCCTGGAGTCCACGATTACAATGGACAAAGCTGCTATAAAGCAGAGGTTTATGGAAAGAGTTCTGGTCTTTGGAGTGCATTTTTTAGAATCCGAGACAATTGGGGGGCCTATTTTGATACTACGACCTTACTTCCTGTGAAATCTTACCGTAACATTGAAGAAGGGAAATACCGAAAATATGAATCAGTAGATTACCATCAGGACAAAAAAAGCCTTGTTTTAAAAAATTTCAAAGAACCTACCCATGAGAATCAAAAAATGGAGCTTGAGCAGGAGGTACCATTTGAAGTTTACGATTTAGTTTCAGGGGCATTTTACCTGAGAGCACTTGATTACGATCAAATGCAAAAGGGAGATACTTTAAATGTAAAAGGTTATTTAGATAAGGAGACATTTTCCTTTAATATCATTTTTGACGGAAGAACCACGGTAAAAACAAGAATAGGTAAATTTAAAGCCTTCAAGCTTACGCCTATTATGCCTGACAATAAACTATTTAAAGGAGAAAATGCGATTTCAGTTTGGATTTCTGATGATATTAATAAGGTTCCTTTGAAAGTTAAAGCAGAAATGTTTGTTGGATCTGTGGGTATTGAAATTACTGAATTTCAATTCGGAAACCAGGTGCCGAATGGAATAGTGAATAACGATTAATGAAAAATAAATGGAAAAGAGGTAAAGTTTAGTTTCTTTGACTTAAGCATCCAATATCTTTTACTTCAGCTTGTTCTACTTAGGGAATAACAAATGAAGATATCAGTGGAAGGTAAAATCTAATTGAAGCCAATATTAAGTTTATGTTAAACCTGGAACATTTTTAACATTGCTTTGTGGTAGCTTATTTTAAATGAGTAATTTCGAAGCATAATTCTTTATAATCATCAGTTATTTTTCAAATGGAGAGTAGTGCAAATTACAAAGTTCTCGTAGTAGATGATGAACCGGATATTTTAGAAATCCTCGAATACAATCTACAAAAAGAAGATTTTAAAGTTCGAACTGCTGACAATGGGAAAGACGCCATTAAAATTGCTCAGGAATTTGTTCCTGATCTAATTCTACTGGACATCATGATGCCCGAGCAAGATGGAGTGGAAACCTGTCGATTATTAAGGGAAATTCCTGAATTCAGTAATACCTTAATTCTGTTTTTAACAGCTCGAACTGAAGAATACTCAGAAGTAGCTGCTTTTGATGCAGGGGCTGATGACTATATTACAAAACCGATCAAACCAAGAGCATTGATTAGCCGCCTGAATGCACTTTTCCGTCGCAAATCACTTACAACAGTAAAAGGTGACAGAATTATAGCAGGTGATTTACACATTGACCGCAGCAGTTTTATAGTTACCTTCAAAGGAAAAGAGTTTCAATTGCCGAAGAAGGAATTTGAACTTTTAAGCTTCTTTGCTCAAAATCCCAATCGAGTTTTCAACCGCGAAGAACTCCTGCAAAATATTTGGGGAACCGATGTTTATGTACTAGCCAGAACCGTGGATGTTCATATTCGAAAATTAAGAGAAAAAATTGGAGAAGGCTATATAGTAACAGTTAAAGGAGTTGGCTACAAATTTGAATTAGCATAAACTATGTGGCTAAGCTCGAAAAAAGTTGCATTTTTATTAGCGGTCTGCATTGCTTTAACCACAACGGCTTTTTTATCACTTTTGAAAGACGTAAGAGAAGAGGCTTTGTTTGTAGCGGGTATTCTTTCTTTCTCTTCCGCCTATATCCTGGTCAGCTACACCCTTGAATTGTTGATTTTTAAAGAAATTAACAATATCTATAAGGTATTAGGCAAACTAAGAAAAAAGGACATGTCCTTTATGGATAGTGAATCGAGTTTATCCACAAATCCCATCAAGCGGATCAATCAGGAAATTTATTCCTATGCTGCCGTAAAACAAAAAGAAATTGACGAACTAAAAAGATTGGAAACATTCCGAAGAGAATTTTTAGCCGATGTTTCCCATGAACTAAAAACTCCTATTTTTTCGGCACAAGGCTACATGCATACTCTCTTAGATGGAGCCGATGAAGATGAAAAGATTCGCCGTAGATTTTTACAAAAGGCCGCAAAAAGCTTAGACCGTTTAGATCACCTGGTACAAGACCTGCTTACTATTTCCCACCTGGAATCCGGTGATCTTAAAATGAACTTTGAAGCCTTCGACTTAAATGAACTTTTTTTAGAAATTATTGAACAGTTAGAAAGTAAAGCCGAAAAAAAGCAAATAGAACTCGGCTTCGATAAAGATATTAAAAACCCGGTAATGGTGTACGCAGATCCAAAACGGATTCACCAGGTACTCCTTAACCTTATTACCAACGCCATCAACTATACCCAAGAGGGAGGAAAAGTAGTGGTTGGCTATAAAAATGAAAAAGAGGGCTTCCTTATTTATATTAATGATAATGGACCTGGGATTCCTCCTGAAGATCAAACCCGTGTATTTGAAAGGTTTTATAGAGTTGAGAAAAGCCGTTCTAAAGAAAAAGGTGGTACTGGCCTAGGGTTAGCCATTGTTAAACATTTTGTAGAAGCCCATAATAGTCAGGTCAATTTAGAAAGTAAGTTGGGCAAAGGCACCTCCTTCAGTTTTAAACTTCCAAAAGCAATAGAGGAACCCACTGATCAAAAGCCCCAAAGTGATGAGTTAAAAAAAGTTAAGAGTTAAGAGCTTATTAAAAAGCCAGAAACTCCCCACTTTTCCTTTTTGACTCCTCATATTATAAAGCCCGGTTTGCATTTTTAAGTGGAAGACAAGTTCTTTGCATAATATTTTTTAATTGTAAGAACCTTATGCACAAGATTAATTTTAAAGAACTGATTCTTTTTGAGAATGAAGATTACATAATAATAAATAAACCTTCCGGAATATCAACCCTGGATGACCGTAATGAGGAAAACTACAATATAAAAGTCCTTGCCAAGAACTATTGGGAGGATGCCCAGGTATGTCACCGCCTTGATAAAGAAACATCAGGTGCACTCGCTATTGCTAAAAATCAAGCAGCCTATCGCTCCTTGGCCATACAATTTGAAAAAAGGGAAGTTCAGAAAATTTATCACGCCGTAGTAGATGGAGTTTATAATTTTCAAGAAAAAACCGTAAAGCTCCCCATATTACCTCTCAAAAAAGGGATAGTATGTATAGACCGGGAAAAAGGCAAAGAAGCAGAAACCTTATTTAACACACTTAAAGCCTACCGTCAGCATACTTTGGTAGAATGTGCACCCTATACTGGAAGAATGCACCAAATCCGCATTCATTTAAGTGTGATCAAGGCACCTATCTCAGGAGATGAACAATATGGTGGCAAACCCGTCTTTCTATCCAAAATAAAAAGAAAATTCAATCTGAAGAAAGGAAGTGAGGAACAGCCTTTAATGAAACGTGTAGCCCTTCATGCCCACAGTATTGGTTTCAAATTATTGAACGGTGAAGAAAAAAAGGTAACTGCCCCTTATCCAAAAGATTTAACGGTATTAATCAAACAGCTTGAAAAGAATATTTAAAATAATCAAAAGAAGGTTGAATTCAGCTTTTATCCAATAATTTGTCATCACCTCCATTAAAATCAAAAGATCTTAATTGATTGGTCACAAATTTCTTACAATGAAAAAAATAGCAGTCATTTCCGATATACATGGCAATATTTGGGCTTTGGAAAGAGTCTTGGAAGACATTCAAAAAAAAGGAATTAATACAATCATAAACCTTGGTGATCATCTCAATGGGCCCTTAAAACCGAAAGAAACCTTTCAACTTATAAAAGAAACCCCTATGGTTTCAATAGCAGGAAATGGGGACAGGTATATTGTAGAAAATGCGTTAAGAGATAAAAAAGATTCTCCTACTATGAAGTATATATATTCTCAAATTGATATGGAGGCAGTTAATTGGCTTAAGTCTCTTCCTAAAACTCTTCTTTTTAATGAATTCATTTTTCTAACGCATGGAAAATTGGACATAGATGATAAATATTTAATTGAGAATATTACACCAGAAGGAATTGTAGTAAGGGAAAATAATGAATTAATTTCCATTGTTGGTCATTTACCACATAAAATAATATTAAGTGCCCATAGCCATGTCAGTCGATTTATCGATTTGGGTAATGGCCAAACCATCATTAATTCCGGAAGCGTGGGGCTTCCTGCCTATACAGATGATTTGCCTTATCCACATGCTATGGAGACATGCTCTCCACATGCAAAATATGCCATACTTGAGCTTGAAAATTCAGATTTAATAAATTGCCGGCAAATATCTTTAAAATATGATTGGAAGTTTGCCAAAAAGGAGGCAATAAAAAACAACAGACCTGATTGGGCAAAGTGGCTTGAAAGCGGTAGGGCTTGAGATGCTAAGCTTTTAACAAAAAAAGCTACTAAAATATTAAAAGAGCCTTACTTTATAAATGTGATAAAAAAGAAATTGGGAAATTAGGAACTTATTTCAACTTTAAATCATTCCTTTTTTTAAGCCCCACTTAACAAAACAGCTGGATTGGCCGATCTTTCCAACAACAAATTTAACAGAAGTAGATTGAACACGAGGCTCTTAACGACAATAAGTAAAGAGACTATTGCATTTCAGATTTATAGCTTTTATCTTTGTGTCCCTTTTTGGGCAATGAATTAATTGTTTTTATTATTTATAAAACATTTTATTGTGGATACTTTAAGTTATAAAACAAAATCGGCAAACAGAGCGACGGTAGAGAAGAGCTGGCTGATCATTGACGCGGCGGACGCTGTTCTGGGACGTATTTCCAGTGAAGTGGCCAAAGTCATTAGAGGAAAGCATAAGCCTAGCTTCACGCCAAATGTCAACTGTGGAGACCACGTAATTGTGATCAATGCAGACAAAGTAAGATTGACAGGAAAGAAATGGACTGACAAGACTTACATCTCTCACACTGGATATCCAGGGGGACAAAGAGCAATCACTCCAAGAGAGTTGAAGGACAAATCTTCTGCTTTATTAGTAGAAAGAGCAGTAAGAGGCATGCTACCTAAAAACAGATTGGGTAGACAAATCTTCAAAAACCTACATGTTTACCCGGGCGCTGAGCACCCACATGAGGCACAGCAACCTAAAGAAATTAAACTATAAAGCATTTTATTGATGGAAGTTGTTAATACCATAGGTAGAAGAAAAACCTCGATTGCCAGAATTTACCTAAAATCTGGTAACGGAAACATCACAATCAACGACAAAGAGCTGAAGACTTATTTCCCGTCTGAGATCATGCAAACAATTGTGAAGCAGCCTTTAAATCTTGTAGGTGTTGCTGCAGACTTTGACGTGAACGTAAACCTCAAAGGTGGTGGGTCAAAAGGACAAGCAGAAGCTCTCCGTCTGGCTATTTCACGTGCATTATGTGAAGTTAACCCTGAACACCGACCTGCTTTGAAAGCGGAAGGCTTCCTTACTCGTGACCCTCGAATGGTAGAGCGTAAGAAATACGGTAGAAGAAAGGCGAGAAGAGCATTCCAGTTCTCGAAACGTTAATTTCAAAGCACTCATAAGAATTTAAAAATATTATATCAGTAATGGCTAATTTACAAGAAAAAGACTTACTAGATGCTGGTGTTCATTTTGGACACTTAACGAGAAAGTGGAATCCTAAGATGGCCCCTTACATCTTTATGGAGCGAAACGGTATCCACATCATTGACCTTAAAAAAACGCTTGCTAGCCTCGAAGAAGCATCTAATGCTATCAAGCACGTAGTTCGCTCGGGCCGAAAAATAATGTTTGTTGCTACTAAAAAGCAGGCGAAAGAAGTTGTTGCCGAAGAGGCAAGAAAACTGAATATGCCGTTTGTGACTGAAAGATGGTTAGGTGGAATGTTAACCAACTTCTCTACTATTCGCAAGTCACTGAAAAAAATGTCTTCCATCGATAAAATGATGAAAGATGAGGCTTACAAAAACCTTGCAAAGAGAGAGCGTCTGATGATTACTCGTGAAAAAGAGAAATTAGAAAGAGTTCTTGGAGGTATTTCTGATCTTACCAGACTTCCTGCTGCATTGTTTGTTGTTGACGTAAAGAAAGAACACATTGCTGTTAAAGAAGCGCAAAAATTGAATATTCCAGTTTTTGCTATCGTCGATACCAACTCTGATCCAAACGAAGCGGATTTCCCAATTCCAGCAAATGATGATGCTTTCAAATCAATCAGCCTGATCACTAAAACTATTGCATCGGCTATTGAAGAAGGCTTACAGGAAAGAAGAAAAGAAAAAGAAGCTGCTAGAGAAAAAGAAGAGATTAAGAAGAAGAAGGCAGCAGACGAAGCTGCTCCGGCTAGCGAGGAATAATGGCCTTGTTTACATCAAAAAGTTATATGCTTTAAATACGATTGAACATGGGACATTTGCTCCATGTTCAATTTTTTGTTTCTAGGAAATAATAAAAAATTAATAATTACTAATCATCAGAAATCATGGCTATTTCAGCACAAGAGGTTAATAAACTCAGAAAAATGACTGGTGCAGGTATGATGGACTGCAAAAAAGCACTTACCGAAACTAACGGTGACTTTGAGGCAGCTATCGACTTGTTAAGAAAAAAAGGACAAAAAGTTTCAGCAGCACGAGCTGACAGAGAAACTACAGAAGGTCGTGTTTTCATCAAAACCAGTGAAGATAACGGCTTCGGTGCAGTTATCTCTCTAGGTTGTGAAACTGACTTCGTCGCAATGAATGCTGATTTTGCAGAATTAGGTAATGCTATTCTTGAAGTTGCATACAATGCAAAACCTGCTTCTATCGAAGAATTGAAAGGTCTTAAAATCGGTGACCTTACCATCGAGGAAAAAATCATCGAATTAGTAGGTAAAATTGGTGAGAAAATCGAAATCCTTTCTTTCGAAACTTTATCTGCTGATTTCGTTGCTCCTTACATCCACGCAGGTAGCAAATTAGGTGTTTTAGTTGGTTTGAATGGCAACAATGGCACTGACGTTTTAGAGGCTGGAAAAGATGTAGGAATGCAAGTGGCTGCAATGAACCCTGTTGCAGTTAATGAAAATGAAATTCCTGAAGATATCAAAGCTAGAGAACTAGAGATTGGTAAAGAGCAAGCTAGAGCAGAAGGAAAGCCTGAAGCAATGATTGAAAAAATTGCTATGGGTAAATTAAATAAGTTCTTCAAAGAAGCTTCTTTGATAAACCAACCTTTCGTTAAAGATAACTCTTTAACTGTAGCAAAATATTTAGATAGCGTTCACAAAGGATTAACTGCCGCTTCATTCAAAAGAGTAGTTATTGGATAATTCCTTTCGTTGTCAATAACAAATTTTGAAGCCTGATGAAGTTTTTCGTCAGGCTTTCTTTTTTCTCTCCCATTTAAACGATACTTAACAAGTCCCCCACTTTACTAACCAAATTGAATTGAGAAAGGAGATCGAGAATCATGAAGATCGATTATCCAGTTTTTTGAAGAGAAATTAAAACCAATTATTTACCTTTGTTTAAACATTCAATGTTACTTTCCCTTTAACCTCAAGTTAATTACGCTATGCCCGGAATAATTGACTATACCACCTTTATCCTTACCGCAATTTTAATAAACATCACACCAGGAGTGGACTTCATGTATATTTTGGGAAAAAGCATCCCTTTGGGAAGAAAATCAGGAGTGGTTTCCGCCCTTGGAATTTCTACTGGTAGGTTGATCAATGTGCTAGGGGCGGCCTTTGGATTGTCCATCCTTTTGGCAGAGTCGGCAATGGCTTTTAACCTAATAAAATACCTGGGGGTAATCTATTTATTATTTCTTGGAGGAAAAGCTCTCTTTTCCAAAAGTACTAAAAACTGGCCGATGAAAATGAGTAGCCCCCAAAAAAACAAGCATAATAGAATTTTTATATCAGGTCTTCTTACCAATATTTTAAACCCTAAAATGCCAATTTTCTTTTTGGCCATACTTCCACAATTCATAGACCAAGAATATAACAACAGTTTGGTACCATTTTTAATACTAGGGTTAACCTTTTGCACCACGGGAACAATCTGGAGCTTATCCCTTGCCCTTTTTTCTGCTCACTTTTCCAAAAAGGTCCAAACCAATCCAAGAACTGGGCATTGGTTAGAAAGAATAAAAGGAGCAGTTTTTATTGCTTTTGCTTTAAAACTAAGTCTGGAAAAGAAAGTATAGCAAAGTCCATTTTGTACCCAATTATTGATTTTTAGAAGAAAAAAATACTTGTCCAATTTTAGGTTGCCTACCAAACTCCAACTCCGGTACTTTGTATCAAAACTTTAAAAATGGAATTTAAAGCCTTACACCAACAAAACCATCCCTTACTAATAGGCAACGTCTGGGATGTAACCAGCACAAAAATAGCTGAAAAACTAAATTTCAAAGCCGTTGGAACTTCCAGCGCCGCCATTGCCACCACCTTAGGGTATACTGATGGAGAAGAAATGAAGTTTTCAGAATTGGAATATATTGTAAAACGCATTCTCGCGAACACCAAGCTCCCAGTATCCGTAGATTTAGAATCCGGATATAGCAGAGACCCTGTAAAAATTGTAAATCACATAAAACAACTTTGTGATTTAGGGGTAGCAGGAATTAATTTAGAAGATAGTGTAGTTTGCAAGGAAAGAATATTACTCCATGCCGAAACATTTGCTGAAACACTCTCTTTTATTAAAAATGAACTTCAAAAAAGCCAGCTAAACATTTTTCTTAACATTAGAGTAGATACTTTTTTATTGGGACAATCCAAACCTATTGAAGAAAGTCAAAAAAGAATCCACTTATATGAACAAGCTGGTGCCGATGGAATATTCCTACCCGGCATAGAAAAAGAAGGTGACATTAAAAAAATGGTTAAAAAAACAAGCCTTCCCATAAATGTCATGTGTATGCCAAACCTGCCGGATTTTAACCGTTTAAATGAATTAGGGGTAAAACGAATTAGTATGGGTAACTTTTTATTTAAGCACCTTTACAAAAATCATAAGGAATTGACTGCCCAGCTTTTGTCACAGAAATCATTTAAACCCATTTTTTACCATGCTAATAACAGAAAAAGAAAAAATTGATACATTCTATAAAGCTTTGTTGAACCGTGATCAAAGCTTTGTTGGGATTTTCTATGTAGGTGTAAAAACAACCAATGTTTTCTGTATTGCTTCTTGCCGAGCGCGAAAACCAAAATTAGAAAACGTGGAATTTTACACTACTTTCAAAGAAGCCCTTGACAATGGATACAGGCCTTGTAAGGTGTGTAAACCGACCGAAAATGCGAATCAGGCACCAAAGCAGGTGGATGCAGCCATAAAGATGGTAAAAGATAATCCCAAAGAAAAAATAACAGATTATCGACTTCGTCAAAACCAAATTAGCCCTGAAATAGTACGAAGATGGTTTAACAAAAACTATGGAATAACTTTTCAAGCCTTCCAAAGAATGTATCGCATTAATACTGCCTTCCAGGAATTAAAAAGTGGCAAAAGAGCTACGGACACGGCTTTTGACTCTGGGTACGAATCATTAAGCGGATTTGGATATACCTTTAAAAAACTTGTTGGAAAATCACCGCAAAAAAGTAAAAAGGAAAATATTGTTTTAATTAACCGGTTAACAACTCCAATAGGTCCAATGTTTGTCTGTGCGACAGAAAAAGGAATCTGCCTTTTAGAATTTGTCGACCGAAGAATGCTGGAAACTGAATTCAAAGACTTACAAAAACTGTTGAATGCCAAAATCATCTCAGGTGAGAATGAGCACATAAAACAAGCTAAAAAGGAACTTGCCGAATATTTCTCGGGTAAAAGAGCACAATTTAGCGTAAAACTGGAGACACCAGGAACAGCCTTCCAAAATTCAGTATGGAACTGTTTGAAAGAAATTAAATATGGCACAACGACTAGTTATCAGGAACAAGCAGATATCCTTAACAACCCAAAGGCAGTGAGGGCAGTGGCCTCCGCCAACGGACTAAATAGAATTTCAATAATCATCCCTTGTCACCGAGTGATTGGAAAGAATGGAAACTTGACTGGATATGGAGGAGGAATTGAAAGAAAACGTTGGCTTATTAACCACGAACGGGAAAACACCAACACATAGAAGTGTAAAGAAAACATGCGGTTTGAGCACAACCCCAAACCGTTTTTCATTTACTTCAATAATTGGTTTATAATAATAGGGTATCATCATCCCCTACCCACTTGATAAGAATGGAAAAATTATAACATTATAAAACCTCTCTCAAGAATCAAAACAATCCATTTTTTCAGGCTACAGCAATACATTTTAGCTCAATAGCAATTGGAGTAGGTAAACTTAGAACCTCCACTGTTGTACGACAAGGCTGATTATCTTTAAAATACTCCGCATAAATGCGGTTATAAGTCTCAAAATCCTCCTTCATATTTGTTAAAAAGACAGTTACATCCACTAATTTACTCCAATCCGAACCGCTTTCTTCTAGAATATAGCGGACATTTTGAAATACAGAATGGCATTGTTTCTCTATGTCGTAGGAGGTTATATTGCCTGCTTCATCCAGCTCAACCCCAGGAATTTTTTTCGTACCTCGTTCTCTTGGGCCAACTCCAGATAAAAATAATAGATTACCAACCCTTCGGGCATGTGGATATAAACCCACCGGCTCAGGGGCCTTATTGGATTCAATTTTTGTTTTCATGATTTATCAATTTTTTGTTGATCATTGGCAATCACACTTTTCCCAAATAAGAGAAAAGTAATAGGTTTTTTTGAAATCATTCTTTCAAAAGAAAAAGAAAATAGCAGAAGATAAAAATGAGTTGAAAAAATTCAACTCATTTTCATCCCACATTCAAAATTACTTATTCATTAATTCCTCAATTTCCTCGGCCTCAATCGGAATGTTTCTCATCAAATCAAGACATCCATTGTTGGTGATCACTAAATTATTCTCCAAACGAATACCAATACTTTCTTCCCGGATATAAATACCTGGTTCAACGGTAAAAACCATTCCTGGCTCAAATTTCTTATAAATGCTGGCCACATCATGTACATCCAGTCCCAAATGATGGGAAGTACCATGCATAAAATATTTCTTATACAAAGGGCTCTCCGGATTCTGATTTTTAACATCCGTTTTATCCAGCAGCCCTAAGCCAATCAGTTCAGACTCCATTACCTTACCCACTTCTTTGTGATATTCAGGAATTACATTCCCTGGAGTGAGCATTTGAACTGCCTCCCTATGCACCCTCAATACGGCATTATATATAGCCTTTTGCCTGTTGGTAAATCTTCCATTCACCGGAATGCTACGAGTCATATCGGCATTGTAATTGGCATATTCAGCTCCAACATCAAACAAAATCAAGTCTCCATCCTTACACACCTGATTATTATCAATATAATGCAAAACGCAAGCATTGAAACCAGAAGCAATAATAGGTTCATAAGCAAAACCTCTGGAACGGTTTCGAAGGAATTCATGTGCAAATTCGGCTTCAATTTCAAATTCAGTGACTCCTGGTTTTACAAACTCCAAAATACGTCGGAAACCCTTTTCGGTGATGTCACAAGCTTTCTGCAACAAATCAATCTCAACTTGAGATTTAATTGGCCTCAAGTCATATAAAATCGGCACCAAACGTTCATACTCATGCAAAGGATAAGCCTCCTTACACCACTTTACAAATCGGGCATCACGAGTTTCTACCTCAACAACAGCTCGAATATGTTCATTGCTATTTAAATAGACATGCTCCACTTCTGCCATTATCATTTGAAAGACCTTTTCAAATTCTGATGTCCAAAGCACTGTCTTTACTCCAGAAGTAGCTGTAGCCTCTTCTTTGGTGTATTTATGCCCTTCCCAAATAGCAATTTCTTCACTAGTCTCTCTTACAAACAATACCTCTCTATATTTTTCGTCTGGAAAATCAGGGGCAAGGAGCAAAATCGTTTCTTCCTGATCAATTCCAGAAGCCCAAAACAGATCACTGTTCTGCTTAAATGGCATGGTGCCATCTGCATTTTTGGGCATAATATCATTGGAATTCAAAACCACGGCGGAATTAGCCTTTAATCGCTCAGTAAGTCTTTGTCTATTTAAAACAAAAAGTGATGAATCAATTGGTAAATACTTCATATTAGATTATTTATTCGTCAACCTTTAGGCTTAGGAAATTTAAAACCTCAAAAATTTCCTAAGCCTAAAATGTAAAAACTCTTCAAAATAAATGTGAGCCCAATTTAGTAAATGGAAAAATGTTAATCCCATTCACCTCTATAAAATTTTGAACTAGACAAAGAAACTAAGTAGTAAAAGGATAATCAATAACGGTCTTTAAACCCATACCAGACTTTTAAGATGGAAAGAACGTGAGTAACTTCTTATACTTGTCAGATGTAACAATTAGCTAAGCCGTCGAGAAAGAACCTACATTACTTTCTTATACACTTCCATTAAATCAGCGGCAATCTTTTCTTCCTCAAAGCGCTTTACATAATCAAGGCTTTTATTTCTCATTTGATTTGCTAATTTGGAGTTAGTCAAAATCAACAAAATAGCTTCGGCTAACTCCTCCGCATTTGAAGGGTCGACATAGAGACAGTCTGGTCCCCCCGCTTCTGAAAAACAAGAGCCTTTACTGGTAATAACGGGCACGCTGGAATTAATGGCTTCAATAATGGGGATTCCAAATCCTTCAAAAATAGAAGGGTAAATAAAAACCTTGGCCAGTTGGTAAATTTTGGGAAGGTCCTCGAAATTCACCTGATGTAAAAAAATGATACGATCGGCAATTCCTTCTTTTTCAGCATAAGCCACCAATTCATTTTTATATTTAGTAGCTTTTCCCACAATCACCAAGGGAATATCCAAGTGATGCTTATGAATGGCCAAAGCTTTTAAAATGAGAAGGGCATTTTTTCGGGCCTCAATGGTCCCCACATTCAGCAAAAAATCTTCTGGGAGATTATATTTATCACTAACCATCCGAAGTCCAGTGGACTCTTCCTCACACTTAAATTGGGGCAAGCAGCCCTGATACACAATATCAATTTTTGAAGGATCGACCCCTAAGAACTCCTGCAAATCATCAGCGGTTTGTTGACTAATGGCTATAATTCGGTCCGCTACTTTACAAGCATGACGAGCCTTCTTTTTATAGATGATGACGTCCAGCCGATTGTATAATTCCGGATAACGAATAAATAACAAATCGTGAATAGTCACCACTGTTTTTAAACGACAATTATTGAGTAAGGGTAATTCATTGCTTAGTCCATGTAAAATATCCGCCCGATCTCTTACAGCAATATTACCCAACATATAGCTTCTCCAAATGCTATGCAATTTCAATTTTGACACAAACCTGGAGGGTATCCTCACCTTTACATTTTTTTGAAGCAGTAAATCAGTTACCTCCTTATGATCACTTGTTCTAGGTGAATAAAGTAAGTATTGGTTTTCCGGATAGAAATCACTTAAGGCCTTAATCATAAAACGGCTGTAATTTCCCAAACCAGTAAAATTGGTAAATGCTCTTTTGGCATCAAAAGCTATTTTCATCATCAACAGCAGGCGTTACTACAGGCAGCAAATTTATTCTCTAGCAAAGAATCACTACCACAAAAAAACTAAAATTATTTTCCACTTTCGATAACCTGGACTTATGCCTTGGTATCAAAACAGCATAAAGCCCATAATTGGTTTACTAATTATTCTTCCATGGAGAAAAATAAAGACTAGGAATTTCTTTTAACAACTGTAAAAGTGCCCAAAAAACATTGATAGTTAAACAAAAAATCAATAATTGTGTACAATAGGATTATTTTGGATTTGGGCAGGAACCGATTTTTTTCCCTAAATTCGCAGCTCTTAAGCTTATGGAAGACTATCAATTACATACCCTATCCAACGGAATTCGGGTAGTTCATCAAGAAGTAACCACCACCAAGATTGTACATTGTGGGTTTATCTTAGATATAGGAAGCAGGGACGAAAGGGCCGAACAACAGGGAATCGCTCATTTCTGGGAACACATGGCCTTTAAAGGTACCAAAAAAAGAAAAGCCTTTCATATATTAAACCGCCTGGAATCTGTTGGGGGAGAATTAAATGCCTATACGACCAAGGAAAAGATATGCTTTTACGCATCCGTATTAAGCAATTATTTTGAACAAGCATTTGAGCTGCTCACCGATATAACTTTTCATTCAATATTTCCAGAAAAACAAATTGAGAAAGAAAGACATGTGATTCTGGAAGAAATGGCGATGTACCACGATTCTCCGGAAGATTCCATTCAAGATGAGCTGGATACAATTATTTTCAAGAATCACCCTTTAGGAAAAAATATTCTGGGTACCCAGCAGAGCGTTTTATCATTCCAACAACAAGACTTTTTCAATTTCATAGCTGAGAATATTGATACTAATCGATTGATATTCTCTTGTTCTGGAAATATTCCCATGAAAAAGGTTGTTCGACTGGCAGAAAAACTTTTGAATGATATTCAAGCTCAAAGCACAAAACGTAAGCGCTTAACCTTTCGAAATTATCAGGCGGAGATAACTAAAGTAAATCGTGCACTCACTCAATCTCAATGTGCAATGGGGAGGGATGCATACTCACTTTCTGACAAAAGGAGAATGAAACTTTTCACCCTGGTAAATATTTTAGGAGGTCCAGGAATGAATTCACGTCTAAATATGGCCTTAAGGGAAAAATATGCTTATGTATATGCCATCGATGCGCAATATAATGCCTTCCTCGACACAGGAATCTTTTCCATCTTTTTTGGAACAGAACCTCGACAACTTCCCAAATCTATTGAAATAGTATTCCGGGAATTAAAAAAACTTCAGGAGATCCCTTTGGGAAGTATTCAATTGCATAGAGCAAAAGAACAACTTTTTGGTCAACTGGCTATGGCTGAAGAGAATCACATGAACCTCATGCTCATGAGAGGAAAAAGCCTCCTTGATCTCAATAAAATCTATAGTCTAGATGAAATCTTTGAGGAAATTAGAAATATAACGGCGAACGACTTGCAAGAAATTGCTCTTGAAATGTTCAATAGAGACGATATTAGTATTTTAAGCTATTTACCGGAAAAGGAGAGTTAATTATTAGCCAAAAGTTAGGAGTAAAGTATTATATAATTAGAAAAAAATATGTTACTTTAAATCTTCATTCCTAAATATTAAATCTCCAGTTTTCACCGTTTACTATCAACTTCTCATTCTTAATGCTAAACTATTATGGACTATATACCTTCAGAATTACACGAAAAAATTCAAAAGTACGTAGAAGAACACACCAGCAAAGAGCCTTCCCTTCTGCATCAGCTTAACCGTGAAACGCATCTTAAGGTATTAAAAGCCCGAATGCTAAGTGGCCACCTTCAAGGAAGAGTATTATCCATGTTTTCAAAAATGGTTCGGCCAAAAAACATTCTTGAAATAGGAACCTATACAGGCTACTCTGCTATTTGTCTTTCAGAAGGACTTCAACCAAATGGAAAATTGCACACCATTGACATTAATGAAGAACTAGAAAATATGGTTCGGAATTATTTTTCCCAAGCCGAAATTGACGATAAAGTCCATTTCCACATTGGGAATGCCCTTGAAATCATCCCCCAATTAGATTTGTCTTTCGATTTGGTTTTTATTGATGCAGATAAAATCAATTATTCAAATTACTATGCACTCACTTTTGATAAAGTTCCTGTGGGTGGATTTATTATTATTGACAACGTGCTTTGGAGTGGTAAGGTAATTCCTGAAGGTCGTAAAAAATTAGATAAAGACACCAAAGCGATAATTGACTTTAACCAGCAAATTCAAAAAGACTCCAGAGTAGAAAATGTACTTTTCCCCATTCGAGACGGAATGATGGTATTACAGAAGATTTCAGAGTAATTTTTTCAATAAATTAGGTGGAGCAAGAAATTATCTCATGAAAATTTTTTATTAGTCAAAGACTTCAAAATTCACAGGAGGATCCTCATTAATCTATGGAAATACCTACAATTTAAAGGTGAAACAGATTATTGGGATCCTTTTATTTTTTAGATATACCTACCTTTTTCATAAAAAGAAAGCCAAATAATAGTCTACCTTATTCTATTTTTATAATTTTAGTGCGCTGTTTTTTAATGATATTTTTAGCCACTGCAAAATGAAGAAATTATTTATTTCTACTTTTATTTTTTTATTTTCCACTACCCTACTCGCCCAAAACTCCAAAGTTCCATCCCACATTGAATTTGGCGGAATAAAGTTAACCTTAACCGAAGCAGCAAGAAAGGAGGTTCAGAAAAATGTTGATGCTTTAACCAAAAGTCCAAAATATTTTCAATTAG
>NZ_SMMB01001139.1 GCF_009711365.1 Xanthovirga aplysinae
GAATTAAAGGCTAATCAACAACTGTATGCACTTTCCAAATCCATTGATTCATTGGAAAATCAAGTGGAGATGCAAGATCAGTTTATTTTAAACCTTACAAACATAATGACGGGTGAAGGAAATGATTCTTCAGAAACAAATGCCATTAACAAAAATACTATTACTACACAATCTAAACAAATCCCTCTCAGTCCTCAAGAACAAGCCGAAATTGATGATGAATTTCGTAAAGAATTTGAAAATTTCGGGGAAGAAGGCTTAAAACTAGCCAGGGATGAAGAAGGAGACCTTCAGGAATTATTTCTTTTTAAACCTGTGGCAGGTATTGTTACGGATAAATATGAGGTAAAAAACAAACATTATGGGGTAGATATTGTTGCCAAACAAGATGAACCCGTAAAATGTGTGGCGGATGGAACGGTGATTCTATCTTCCTGGACCCAGGACTCCGGCTATGTGATAGCCGTTCAGCATAAAGGAAATATGGTGTCAGTTTATAAGCATAATGCGGAATTATTGCAGGGTGTGGGAGATTTTGTAAAGGCGGGTGATGTCATATCAATTATAGGAAATACCGGGGAACTTACCACCGGTCCTCATTTACACTTTGAATTATGGTATAATGGTAATCCGGTGAATCCGGAGGAGTTTATAACTTTATAAATTTTACGTACAAATGTTTAATAATAACAAAAAACAGGAGATGGTTTCGGAGCATGAGCTTCAAAATGCAAGTAACATTATTTCTAAGGGAACCGTTATCCGGGGAGACATTGAGACGTATGGGAATTTGAGAGTGGAAGGGGAATTGGTCGGAAATGTTAAATCAAAAGCCAAAGTAATTTTGGGGCAAACTGCTCGTGTAGAGGGAAATTTATATTCTCAATATGCCGAAGTGGAAGGGGAAGTTAAAGGTTATGTAGAAGTCACTGAAACTTTAGTGCTTAAATCATCTGCTGTTATTAATGGGGATATTATTGCCAATAAGTTGGTGGTAGAAACAGGAGCTGTATTTAATGGAAATTGTAAAATGGGCGAAGACAAAAACTTAAAAAGTAGTAGTGAAGAAAGCGCCAAAGAAAAAAGTAAAGCAAACACAAAAACAGTTTGATCAATACCTTAGGTACAGTGGGTTGGCATTTCAAATGATGGCCACCATTTCCATTGGGGTATGGGGAGGAATAAAAATTGACGAATGGATGGGCAATGAGTTCCCAATTTTTACCGTTGTTTTTTCACTTCTGGCCATAGTTGGAGCGATTGTGAGTGTGATTAAAAGTTTACCTGAAGAATGAATGGACACAGAAAACCATTTTTTAAGTTAATAGTCTTCACAGCGGTATTAGCCGCTGTTTTCTTTTTGTTAGATTATTTAGAATCCGGCCTGCTACATAGACACATTTGGCGCTTTCTGTCATTTTTTGCGGTTCAAGGATATATAACTTCCAAAATAATATTTTTGGGTGCCGAAAGAAGCAATGGTTATATAGTACCATATTATTTTGCGGCTATGTTTCTGCGTTTTTTTTGCAGTATATTCGTGGCATTTTTGTTTTTGTATTTTGGCGTAGAGCACCGTCTTGCGTTCGCTTTAAACTTCTTTATTCTCTATTTATGTTTTTTATGGTTTGAAATAAGTTTGTTATTGACTAACTTGCGCCCAAATTCTAAGAAGAGTAATTGAAATGGCAAATATTGCAATGCGAGGGCTGAATAAGCTGCTGAAAATAACATTTTTACTTTCAATATTGGTGACGTTTTCAAATGCAGGAGCATTTGCTTCTTCCGAGGAAAGTGAGGGAGGAAAGACAGATTATATCATGGAGCACATTAAGGATGCTCATGATTGGCATTTGGCAACTATCGGTCATACACATGTTACCATTCCTTTGCCAATTATCTTATATTCTCAAGAAAAAGGGCTGGATATTTTTATGTCCTCTAATTTTTATGATGAGCACCACAACCATGTGGCCTATAATGGTTACCAGTTAAATTCTCATGGGAAAATTGAGGCCCTGGACGGCAATAGCTTCCTGGATATTTCTATTACAAAAAACACGGCTTCCTTACTTATTAGCGCAATTTTGCTTTTTGCGATATTCTTATCTGTAGCAAAGCGTTACAAACAAGCCCCAAATACTGCACCTAAAGGTTTGCAGTCATTTATTGAGCCAATAATATTGTTTGTTAGAGATGATATTGCCATTCCGAATTTAGGGGAAAAGAAACATGCCAAGTTTATGCCGTACTTATTAACGGTGTTTTTCTTTATTTGGATAAATAACCTTATGGGGCTTTTGCCAGGTGCCGCCAATCTTACCGGTAATATTTCTGTCACCTTCGTTTTGGCAGTTTTTACCTTGATTATTACAAATGTAAATGGGAACAAGCACTATTGGGGGCATATTTTTAATATGCCGGGCTTACCTAAAGTACTTTTACCAATCATGGTACCTATTGAGATAATTGGAATATTTACAAAGCCATTTGCCTTAATGGTCCGTTTGTTTGCGAATATCACTGCAGGGCACATTATAATTTTAAGTATCATTGGATTGATTTTTATTTTCGGAAGTTCGCTTACGGGAATAATAAGTGTTCCATTTGCTACGGCAATGAACTTTTTGGAACTATTGGTGGCCTTTATTCAAGCTTATGTATTCACTTTGCTTTCAGCAATTTTTATAGGTCAGGCAGTTGCTGATGATCATTAATTTGGAAACCTTTTGTTTAATTTTTATAAATAAATACTGTTAATTATGGAGGCTTTAGGTCTTTTAGGCGCTGGTATCGGTGCCGGAATCGTAGCGATAGGCGCGGGACTTGGTATCGGTAGAATTGGTGGTTCAGCAATGGAAGCAATTGCAAGACAACCAGAAGCCGTTAGTAAAATTCAGACTGCAATGATTATCTCAGCTGCCCTTATCGAGGGTGTGGCACTTTTCGCCGTGCTGGTATGTCTATTGTTGGCAATCTAAAAAAGGTTGTAGATCGGTAATGTAGGCATTAGGCCTGTTACCGATCTTATTTTTGAAGTTTATTCTTTATTTATATAGAAGGATTTTATAATGGATCTTATTATCCCTGAAGCAGGTTTAGTCATTTGGCAAACAGTGGTTTTTCTAGTTGTACTTTTTGTCTTAGGAAAGTTCGCCTGGAAACCGATTTTAAATGGCTTAAAAGAAAGAGAATCTTCCATTGAAAATGCTTTAGAGTCTGCAAAGCAAGCCAAAGAAGAGATGGCTAGGTTGAAAGCAGATAATGAAAAGTTATTGGAAGAGGCCAGAGCAGAAAGAGACAAGATTCTTAAGGATGCCGTAAAAGCAGCCAATGAAATTAAAGAATCAGCCAAGGAAGATGCTCTTAAAATTGGCGAAAAAATGATAGAAGAGGCTAAGGCCACTATTATTGCAGAGAAAAAAGCTGCGTTAAAAGAGGTGAAGAGTCAGGTGGCTACTTTGTCTTTGCAGGTGGCTGAAAAGTTATTGAGAAAAAACTTGGAGGGTGAGGCTGCTCAGAAGGATTTGGTCAATGACTATGTGGAATCCATTAAATTAAATTAATACAGGTTGCTTTCGGACGATGTCTGAAAACACAGAACCTAATAATTTTAAAAAGGAAGAGAAGATGTCAGACTTCAGGGTGGCTTCTAGGTATGCTAAATCTTTGTTGGAATTAGCAGGTGAAAAAAATCTGTTAGAAGAAGTGCATGCAGATATGCAGCTTTTTGATCAGGTTTGCCAACAGAACAGTGAATTTGCCCGTTTGTTAGCAAGCCCTGTGGTGTTGCCAGAAAAGAAACTTAGTATTATTAAGTCAATTTTTTCTGATAAGATCTCAGAACTAAGTTTGGTTTTCCTAGAATTGGTTTGCAAAAAGGATCGTGAGAAATTACTTCCCGCTGTCGCTAAACAGGTGCATGTGCAATATAACGCTTTGAAAAAGATTCAGGAAGCGACTGTGGTGACAACTTTCCCTCTCGATGATCAATTGAGGAATCAATTTAAAGAAATTATCCGGAATGCCAGTGGGTGTGAAGGAATAGAATTAACTGAAAGGGTGGATAAAGATCTGGTCGGAGGTTATATCTTAAAAATTGGTGATAGACAGATTGATGATAGTATCAGTCGAAAGTTGCATGAATTAAAACAGAATTTTATGCAAAATTAGGGGAATAACTTCAGCAATACGCTGGTTTTTCAACAGATATAGTATTTAACTTAAATTATTGACATATAATGGCAGAAGTAAGACCAGATGAGGTTTCAGCGATTTTGAGAGAGCAACTCTCGGGTGCTAAAACCGAAGCTGAACTCGAAGAAGTAGGCACTGTCCTTCAAGTAGGTGACGGTGTTGCGACCATCTACGGACTTTCTAAAGCCCAGTCAGGGGAGATTTTAGAATTCGAAAACGGTGCTCAAGCCTTAGTACTTAACCTGGAAGAAGATAATGTAGGAGCTGTAATCCTAGGTTCTTCTGAAGGTGTAAAGGAAGGGAATACTGTAAAAAGAACTCGTCGTATTGCTTCCATTAAAGTTGGAGATGGAATGGTGGGGCGTGTAGTAGACACCCTTGGTAATCCGATTGATGGTAAAGGACCAATTGGCGGTGAACTCTTTGAGATGCCTATCGAACGAAAAGCTCCAGGAGTAATTTTCCGTCAGCCGGTAAACGAACCATTGCAAACGGGAATTAAATCCATTGACTCTATGATTCCAATTGGTAGGGGTCAGCGTGAGTTGATTATTGGTGACCGTCAAACAGGAAAAACAGCCGTAGCCATTGATACCATTTTGAATCAGCGGGAGTTCTACGAAAAGGGAGAGCCTGTTTTCTGTATTTATGTTGCAGTTGGGCAAAAAGCCTCTACTGTAGCGGGGATTGTGGCTGCTTTGGAAAAAGGTGGTGCAATGGATTACACGGTAGTGGTATCTGCTGCAGCATCAGAATCTGCACCTATGCAATTCTATGCTCCATTTACTGGTGCTGCCATTGGTGAATTCTTTAGAGATACTGGTCGACCTGCCTTAGTAGTTTATGACGATTTGTCAAAGCAAGCCGTAGCTTACCGGGAAGTTTCTCTTTTATTAAGAAGACCTCCAGGGCGTGAGGCATATCCCGGAGATGTATTCTATTTGCACTCAAGATTATTGGAAAGAGCTGCCAAAGTGAATGGCTCTGATGCGATTGCTGCAAATATGAATGATTTACCTGATTCCTTGAAAGGAAAGGTAAAAGGAGGAGGCTCATTGACTGCCTTGCCAATTATCGAAACTCAAGCTGGTGATGTATCTGCATATATCCCAACTAATGTAATTTCGATTACTGACGGTCAGATCTTCCTTGAAACCAACCTCTTTAATGCCGGTATTCGACCAGCTATTAACGTGGGTATTTCGGTATCTCGAGTTGGGGGTTCTGCTCAGGTTAAATCAATGCGGAAAGTGGCAGGTACCTTAAAGTTGGATCAGGCACAGTTCCGTGAATTGGAAGCTTTTGCTAAGTTTGGTTCTGACTTAGATGCGGCCACCAAGTTGACTATCGAAAGAGGTAGAAGAAACCAGGAAATTTTAAAGCAGCCTCAATATTCTCCAGTAGCCGTAGAGCAACAAGTGGCGATCATTTATGCTTCTACGAATGGTTTAATTGATGAAGTTCCTGTTGAGAAGGTAAGAGAATTCGAAGATGAATTTCAGACCATAATGACAGCAGAGCATAGAGATGCTTTGGATCTTTTGAGAGCTGGCAAGCTTGATGAAAAAGCAACTTCAGCAATTCGAAAGGTTGCCCAGGAATTATCCAGGAAATACGCAAAGTAAAATTTGATATACACAGGCAAGTTTCTTTTTAAGGAACTTGTCCTGTTCTAATAGCTATATAATGGCGAACTTAAAAGAAGTAAAGAACAGGATTGGGTCAGTAGTATCTACGCAGCAAATCACAAAGGCAATGAAAATGGTTGCTGCTGCCAAGTTGCGACGGGCTCAGGATCGAATTATTCAGCTGCGCCCATATGCTGAGAAACTTTCTGCTATTCTTCAAAACGTTTCTTCGGATGTAGATGAATCCCTGGTGAATGAGTATGCCATTGAAAGGGACGTGGAAAAGGTCCTTCTTGTGGTGATTACTTCTGATAGAGGACTGTGCGGTGCCTTTAACTCCAATGTTTTTAAACACGTTACCAGTTTAATTGAGAAAAATTATAGTCAACAACAGGCAAATGGTAATCTGCGTTTATTGACTATTGGACGCAGGGGACATGAATATTTCTCAAAGAGGGGGTATAAAGTAATCGGTGACTTTTCAGAGTTATTTTCAGAGCTGTCTTTTAACGAAGTTCGTAAAGCAGCAGAGTATGCTATGGAAGGATTTCGTGCAGGAGATTTTGATAAAGTGGAGGTGGTATACAATGAGTTTAAAAATGTGGCCACTCAGATTTTGAGAACCGAACAGTTTCTTCCAATTAAGCCTGTGGAGGAAGAAGAACAAAAAGTTGAGAATATAGATTATATCTACGAGCCTGATAAGGCCTTTATCATTAAGGAGTTGATCCCTAAATCATTGAAGATCCAATTCTTTAAAACTCTTTTGGAATCTAATGCTTCAGAACATGGGGCTCGAATGACCGCAATGGATAAGGCAACAGAAAATGCCGGAGAATTGCTTAAAGAGCTTCGCTTAACCTATAACAGGACTCGTCAAGCCGCCATTACTACTGAGATCTTAGAAATCGTAGCTGGGGCAGAGGCCCTTTCAAGTGGAAGATAGACATCTTTGAAAGATAATATACTTTATAAAAAAGCTCATATTTAATGGGCTTTTTTTATTTTTGCCCTATGTTAAATCAAGTGTTAAAGCTGGCAAGGATTCTTAGCATTGATGTGGTGTTGGGGGCCTGCTTGTGTAGCTTGTTTGTGGGGCGGTATTTTCATACGCAGATACCTTCGGTATCGGTTATTTGTTTGGGAATTTCCGTCTGGGTTATTTATACCGTTGATCATCTATTGGATGCATCCAAAATTTCCCACAAGGCACATTCCCCAAGACATTATTTTCACCAAAAATACTTCTTTCCTCTTTTAGTGGCTGTTGTCCTTGTAGGCCTAGTAAATTTTCGTCTTATATTCTTTTTGCCAACTCCTACTCTACATTGGGGTATTATTCTTACTGCTCTGGTGGTTCTCTACTTTTTGATGTTAAAGATATTTCGCAAGGATTTCTATGTACAAAAGGAGTTTATTATTTCTTTGATTTATACAGCTGGGATCTTTACCCCTCAATTGAGTGTTGACCATCATGATATGAGGCTAGAGGAAATTTTTCTCATTATTCAATTCTTTTTTATAGCTCTAGCTAATTTATTGGAATTTTCTAGCTTTGAACGATTTATTGATAAGATGGATGGACATAAATCTTTTGTTCAATTTGCTGGTAGCAGGGTTACTAACCTTCTTATTAAAATGTTTGTTTCGGTATCCTTCTTTCTTAATGTTGGATTGATCCTATATGGGACTCACAGGTATGAGCAACTCGTTATTACGGCTATGTTAAGTACCTTAGGTCTTTTGATCGCATTTCCCCATTTCTTTGAGAGATCGGAACGTTATCGGATATGGGGGGATGCCATTTTTTTATATCCTTCTATTATTTTTTTAATTGAATGGGTATGAGCCTAACTGGGAGTTTTGATGCTGTGTCTTCTTTTTATGATCCACTTTCTCGTCTTGTTTTTGGTAAGGCATTGATAAGGTCACAAACTTGTTTTTTGAACTTGGTGCCTCAATATGCCCATGTTTTAATTATTGGAGGGGGAACAGGTTGGATAATTGAAGAACTTTTGAGTAAAAAGCCCTCGGTATTTATTACTTATGTTGAAGCATCAGTCAAAATGCTTGAAAAAAGCAAAGAGCGCTTCTCTAATTCTCCATTTAAGGATCAAATTACTTTTATTCTAGGAACACATCTGACAATTAGAGAAGAGGAGAAATATCAGGTGGTCATTACTAATTTCTTTTTGGATCTTTTTCAGCAGGCCACATTACCCTCTATCATGAATCCTATATACAAAGCCTTAGACAAGGATGGCTTATGGTTTTTCTCTGATTTTTCCTTGAGGTCTAAGAGAACTTATTCTTTTTTGCACAAGATTTTAGTAAGAATTATGTATTTGTTTTTTGGCGCATTTTGCAAAATTGAAGGAAATCAATTGCCCAATTTTGATAAAGCCTTTCAAGATTTTGACCTTAAAGAAGTGGCGGGCCTATACTTTTATACAGATTTGGTACAGGCCAAGGTGTTTATTAAGAAATGAAAGTAGAAGGTAATTGATAAAAAGAAATTTAGAAAGACCAAATTATCATGGCACCCTAAATTTCTATTTTTATATTTCTTTTTAGTTCAAAAAAGCTGCAATAGGAAAGGCATTTAAACCTATGGTACTTAATCCTAGAAGTAAATAAAGGTTTGCATTTTGTTTTCATAAATTTCAAAGATGCTTTCTGCCAGTGATTTCTCATTGCTCAATAGCGGTACATTTTCTTTTGTCGAAGAAACCTTTTTATTGCTTTTTAAAGTAGATTTATAAAGTTCAGCCAAAGCAGCTGGGCTATTGATGGTTTCTTGCAGTGTCCTAGCTCTATTTCTGGCTTCGTTAAGGTCTATGCAACAATTTTCTTTTACCTTAATCATAGTTGTGACTAGGAATGCAGTTTGAAAACCTAAGAAAGCAAAATCTAACTTCTGCAAGGAAGGTTTAACAGTGTTAATAGGGAAGATTGATTGATCTTTAGTTGCATCATAATTTCTTTTGAAAAGGGTAAATAACTGCGGTGATTCAGCATTGAAATTTTCTTCTGTGCTCTTTTTTAAATTGAAAGCTTCAGATCTTCGAACCACATTTCCTACTGCAATAACAAGATGCGCCCCTTCCTTTTCAATTAATCTTTTACAAGACTTGGACACATCCACTGCATGAGTGGGAGGGAGGTATTCTTGAATGTAAATGGGAGGAGAACTTAACCATCGGTTAAAATGGAGTTTTAACCCAAATATAAAGTTTTTCCTTGCATTCACATCCTCCATATTGGGAATTAAGAGCCCAATAGTGAAATCATCTAAATTCAAGTCAATAAGGCCTTTTCTAGTGGGGGCTAGCCGGGTTG
>NZ_SMMB01001278.1 GCF_009711365.1 Xanthovirga aplysinae
TTGTGTTGAAATTCCACTATGGAATTGTGTGGACATAAATAAAATGCAAAAAATGGGTAGTATATTCGTTCTTTAATTTTTTGTAAATTATCGTTTTAGTATGATGATTCGATTTAGTAGGTTATTCAGTTTTTGATAAACTAAGGTACATGACAAAGGAACTTAATCAGCTTAACGATAAAGCTTTACTCTCCTATATTCAACAAGGCAATGAAATGGCATTGGCCAATCTCTATGACAGGTATTGGGATATGCTCTTTATATCAGCTTATAAAGTCTTAAAAGATGAGGAAGCATGCAAGGATATCGTACAGGAATTATTCATTAGTATCTGGGAGAACGATAGTATTAAAGAAATTGAGAATGTAAAAGCCTATCTTTATAATTCGGTGCGGTATCGGGTTTTAATGGTTATTAGAAAAGGTAAGGTGAGGGATAAACATTTGCAAACGATCCGTGATCTCAGTGCAAATACGACTGAAGATATGTTGAATTTTGAAGAGATGAATGAGCGCATTGATTCATTAATTAGGGAATTACCTGACAAATGTCAGCAAGTGTTCAGGATGAGTAGGGTAGATCATCTCACCAATAAAGAAATTGCTGTAAAACTGAATATATCAATCAGAACAGTGGAAACACATATTAGCAATGGTATTAAACACCTTAAAACCAGGATGGATTCATATATGGTACTCGTTTGGATACTGATTCATTTTGATTAGCAGAAAAAATAAGAAAAAAATGTTGATGGCTTACGTGTTCGTTTGGAGTTGTGCAACATCATTATAAAGTACCGCCATGAATAAAACAGAATTTCAACAGCTTATTACCAACTACCTCAATGGTAACGCCACTGGGAAAGAGCAGAAACTCATAGAAGATTTTTACGAAGAGCTGCAAAATAAAGAAGAGGGATGGGAGGCTTTTGAGAGTGATCATAAGTCCCAGATCAAGAGTGAAATCTTTGAGAAAATACAAAGTAGAAAAGGGTCTCAGGATCATCAGAAGGTGGTTAAAATGAATACAAATATTTGGATGAAAATTGCCGCTTCAGTTATCATAGTAATTGGATTTGCCTGGACTTATTTTAACTTCTTTGAATCTGTTCAATCTGATGAGTGGATTACAAAGACTTCATTGACCGGACAACAAATGCTTGTGAATTTGAACGATGGTTCCGTTGTTAAATTGAATAACCAGAGTTCTGTTTCCTACCCAAAAGAATTCACAGATGAATTAAGAGAGGTAAGGTTGGAAGGAGAGGCTTATTTTGATGTAGTGAAGGATCCGGAAAGACCTTTTGAAGTAACTGCATATGGTTTCAAAACTTCTGTTTTAGGAACTACTTTCAATATCAATGCTTTTGATTCTTTGTCAATAAACGTAGCACTACTCACGGGTAAGGTAAAAGTAAATAATGCAGCAGAATCAGTTGTAGAATACCTCAAACCAGGTGAAATGGCCTCCTATGATGCTATTAATGAAAAAGTTTTAGTTAATAATTTCAATTCCGAAAAAATAACCGCCTGGCAGGAAAAGGTCATCTTTTTTGAAGATGCTACTTATAAACAGGTATTTGATGAATTAGGTAGATGGTATGATGTGAAGTTCCGTTTTCAAAATACACCAGATGAAGAATGGAGTGTTTCAGGTAAGTTCAAAAACAAAACACTTGCAGTAGTATTAGAGACGATCAGTTTTTCAGAAGGATTTGAATTCGAAATCAATGAAAAAGTGGTAGATATAAAGTTCACTCAATAATAAATCTGTTCCTGAAAAGAAGGCTTAGGTAATGCACAAAGGAATAGAGGGTTGAATAAAGGTTTAGGATTGATTTTATTTTTTTAGGTAAATGAGAAATGCTTTTTCAATAAGGAATACTTTTTCTATTCAGGGTACTATTAGAACATCATGAGGATTATCAGACGAATAGGGCTCCTTTTCTACACATTTCTGCTGTTCTTTCATTTGCAGGCTCAATCACAGAACCTTAAGGTAAAAAATGATATATCTTTATCAGTAAAGAATACAACCGTCAAACAGGTATTTAAGCGAATGGAAAAGCATTTTGGCTGTGATTTTGTCTACGATAAGAGAACGATCAAAAATCAGCCCAGGGTAAGCTTTATTGCCTCTTCTATTGATGAAATATTACGAAAGTTGAGTGAGCAAACCACTCTGAGTTTCAAGAGGCTGGATTTGTTGATTGCTGTATCCGGAAAGAAGTCCAATTCACTTCGTAAAGAAAATCCTGATTCAACCTACTATAAGGTCAGTGGAAAAATACTCGATGAAGATACGGGAGAACCATTAATTGGAGCGGCAATACAAATTGCAGGCACCATGAACGGTACAACCACTAATTCAATAGGAGAATTTGAGTTGTTGGTTCCGTCCATAGCTGATTTTTTGAAAGCAAGTTACATGGGGTATGAGCCTAAAGAAATCTTCCTGAATAATCAAAAGACTTTGACCGTTAAAATGAAACCGGACATTACTACGCTGGAAGAGTTCGTTTTTATCGGATATGGAACCAATAAGAAAAAAGATTTAACCGGTGCTATCAGTTCTGTCAAACCACGTGATTTTAATACGGGTATTACCAGTACACCTGATGATTTACTAAAAGGGAAAATAGCAGGGGTACAAGTCAATAGTAATAACGGCCAACCCGGGGTTACATCTTCTCTATTTGTAAGAGGAATAAACTCACTTACAAATCGAAATAACCCTTTATACATCATCGACGGTATTCCATTAAACGTAGAGGAAGAAGGTTTTAGCCTGGCGACTGATTTTGGAAGAACAACCTTGTTAAACCCACTCAATTTTATTAATCCGTCAGACATACGATCCATAGACATATTAAAAGATGCCTCATCGGCAGCAATATACGGTACCAGAGCTTCTAATGGAGTTGTTATCATTACCACTAATGACGGTTCTCAAAGTGAATCAGGTGTTTCCTATTCCACCTATTTTGGCATATCAAAACTGAGAAAAAAGCTTGATTTATTTAATGGGGAACAATTTCGGTCTAAAGCCCGAGAAATTGGTGCAGAAGAACAAATGTATTCCAATGAGATTGATACAGATTGGCAGGACTTGTTGTTCAGGGATGCCATATCTTCAAAACATCATGTTAGTTTCAGAAACTCCAATGACCATTTAAATTATTATGCCAGCCTAAATTATACTTCACAGGAAGGAATTGTAGAGTCTAATGTTTTGAAAACATACTCAGGGAGAGTAAATATCAATCATGTAGTAAATAAAGGGATTTTGAAAGACAAGCTTGAAATTCCACTGAAACTGAATTTCTCTCATGTCCATAATGATGGCAATGCCTATTCAAATGATTATAACAGCAATGGTACATTGATGGCCGATGTATTACAGGCAAATCCAACCTATCCTGCATTTAATTCTGACGGAACTATTTTTGATTTTCCTGTTGGAAGAAACCCATTGGTATTACTTGATCAAGTGGATGACTATAGTCGAATAGACCGTGTCATAGGCAATGTGTCTCCAACTCTCAGGCTACTGGAAAACCTTACGTATCAAACCAATCTTGCTGTTGACCGATCAAACTATAACAGGGAGTATCAGATTGCCCCCTCCATGTTAAATGATTTTGGGCCCATAGATGGTCGGGTTGAATTTTTAAAGCAGGAAACCACCAACTTATTGGTAGAGAATTTCCTGACCTATCCTTTTGCTACTGCAGCATACGATATCTCTTTATTACTTGGGCATTCGTATCAGGTTTTTAAAAATAAGAATCTCACAAACAGCATCAATGGTTTTTCTACAACAGAGATAGAGGCTTTTAATAATCCGGGCATAGGCACCTCACTAACTTTAGAACAAAATGCACCATTGGGGTTTTCAAGAATTACTGAATTACAATCTTTTTTCAGTAGGGTTAATTTTTCGTGGCTGGACCAATATCTGTTTACAGGAACTATCCGATATGATGGTTCTTCCAGATTTGGAGATAACAACAAATACGGACTGTTTCCTTCACTTGCATTTGCCTGGAAGATGTCAAATGAACCATTGTTCAAATCACTCAAAGAACGAAATATCTCACTGAAATTAAGGAGTAGTTGGGGGCTCACGGGTAGTCAGAATATTCCGCAGGGAATCACATTACCGCTTTTTTTAGTGAGTAACGATCCTGATGATTCTTATCCTATCAATGGTGAAGAAGATACTCCGGGTTTTACTTTCTTAAGGGCTACTAATGAAAACATTAAGTGGGAAGTAACCTCACAGACCAATATTGGGTTGGATTTTAGTTTGTTCAAAGGAAAATTGTTGGGCAGTGTCGATTATTTCAGGAAAAGTACAACCGATATCCTGCTGAATCTAATCAATGAAGATCCCCTTGGTGTTAATTCATTCTGGGATAATGTAGATATGCAGATCATCAACAAAGGTTTGGAATTAAGCCTTTCGTATGAATATATGCCGATAAAAGATTTAGCTATTGTACTATCAGGAAATGCCAGTTTTCTGAAAAATGAAGTCAGAGATGCGCCCTTTCAATTGATTACTACCTCTAATAGCAGAGGAATTGCCAATGAAAGTATAGGTGTGTATACCAATGGGGCTTCGGTTAATTCATTTTACCTACTCGATTTCAATGGACTTGATGAGAATGGTATGAGTACCTACAGGGACGTAAATAATGATGGTGCCATTACCGACGAAGATCGGCTGATTGCCGGGAGTTCTATTCCAACTGCATTGTTTAATTTCAACATTTTCAGTAAGTACAAAGGTTTTAGCTTAGGTCTGGCATTCAATGGGGTTGGCGGTAATAAGGTTTATAACAGTACACTGTCACTCTTATCCAAACCATTGGTGGCTAGTGGCAGAAATGGCTCCCCACAAAACTTCCTTTCTGAAGAAAGTAACAACAACCTGTTCAGACCAAGTACCAGGTTCCTGGAAGATGGTTCCTTCCTTAGGTTGAGCAATGTAACTGTTGCATATGATTTCAATGTTAAAGAATTCCGCTATTGCAAGAAATTGAAAGTGTATGTTACCGGTCAAAACTTATTGCTGTTTACCAGGTATAGCGGTTATGACCCTGAGGTGAGTAATGCGATTGATTTTGGCAGTATTTCCGGACTTGGGGTAGACTATACCAATTATCCTGTTCCGCTTTCCTTCATTCTTGGTATGGACGTAACTTTTTAAAGTGATTGTTATGAGGTTAAATAAATATCGCATAATGTTCCTTTCCCTTTTTCTGATTGGTCAGTCATGTTCCGATTTAGAGGAAGACATACTCGATCAGGTATTGAATCAGGATATTTTGAATAACGCAGATGCAGCGGACAATTTGCTGGCCGCTACTTATGGAGCTGTTCGCAGCGGTTGGGGGAAAACTCGTGAGTTTTGGATGTTTACGGAATTAACGACAGACGAGGCCATTATTCCATTTAGGGGAAGAATACATTTCGGAAACCCGCATTGGCAACCTATGCACACCCACACCTGGACACCACTGACAAATCGTACGTCTGAGATTTGGGAAACACTTCACAGACCTTTTGAGAGAGCTTTGGTATTGGAAAGTGAGATTCAAAACCTAAAGGTGGAACAGAGCGTAATCGATCAATATGTAGCTGAAGCGAAAGGTGTTAGTGCCATTTCTCAATATTATGCATTGAATTGGTATGATCAGATGCCGATTAGAGAAGGAAATGAAACAAAGTATTTAAGAGGTGAGGAGGCCTGTGACTTCCTTATCTCCCGCATAACAGAGATAATTCCTGACTTACCATCCATATCGGATTACGGACCCAATAGGTTTAACAAGGAAGCTGCTATGGCACTTTTGATGAGAGTTTACCTAAACAGAGCTGTATTTAACAACCGATATGCAAGTGGATTCAACTTTAGTCAGGAGGACATGCAGCAGGTCCTTCATTATGCAAATATACTGATTAACTCAGGTAATAATGCTTTAGAAACTGAAGACTATTTCAAAATCTTTGATATTGATAACCACAATCATCCGGAACACATTTTTTCTATTAATCAAAATGGAGGAAACGGGTTGCAGGATATTATATGGATTAGTACCTCAAGAGCCAGATTTGGCAGTCTGGTAAATCTGGCAGCCAGGGGTGGAGATGGTGCATCTATTACTCCTGAATTCTGGCATAGCTGGGAAGGTAATCATGAAGATCCTAGGTTTTCTAAGATCATCATCCCGCAGGATGGATCGGTGACTCAAATAAGTGATGAAGAGTGGGGACAAAACAGGGGATTAATTGCAGGACCCCAGTATGGTGTTCGCTTTAACGAAGAACAATCAGGACTGGAAAGAACGGCTTCCGGCGATTTGGTAATTGCACCACTTTTCAATTTTGAAACGGATAACGAACGGGTAATCCATTCAGTGGAAGTTGATTTTGAAGCCTTTAGTGGACATAATAATGGTATAAGAGTCGCTAAATACCAATGGGATCCGGAAGCTCCTGATGATGGACGTTCCTACTCCAGGATGGATATTCCCTTATTTCGCCTGGGTGATGTTTATTTAATGAGAGCAGAAGCCAATCTGAGAATGGGTAATACTGCTCTAGCTTTACAGGATTTGAATACCCTACGGACAGCCAGGAAACACCCTGTACTGCTAGCGGAAATTGATGAAGAAGTTCTTTTGCGGGAAAGAGGGTTTGAAATGTATTGGGAGCATGTTAGAAGAACCGATATGATTCGTTTTGGCAAATTTGAGGAAGCTTACACTGAAAAGGGAGTTTCGGAAACCTATCGAAGAGTATTTCCGATTCCTGCAAGTATATTAAATGCTACTAAGGAAGGCTTACTCCAGCAAAATGAAGGGTATTGATTGACCATGTGCTATTCTAACCCTCACCCAAGTGCCTACTTGCGTTTAAATATATAGGAAAGGTGGCAGCAGGGCCGTTTCCTTCTTTTATGTTAAAAATTTTCAACTTTTATTGACCTTAATTGCTAGGGTTCCCATTAAAAGTTTAATAAAATTTCTTGCTTTTTATGACAGTACCTAGCCCAGTGGGTTTATAGTCCCGCTAGTCCTCCCAAAGGTTGGCTTGGGCCAAAAGCGGGGTGTGGGGAGGTTTGAGAGAGGAAGCATTTTTGGCTCTAGCCTTTTTGCTTACTTTTTGGCAATGAAAAAAGGAAGAGCCCGGCCAGCTTGAAGCCAAAACGAAGGCAAAGCTATCTCCCTTAGGAAAAGAACCTCCCTTAGCTCGAGTAGATACACTCACACCAAGGATGTTAAAGGAAACGGCCCTGATGGTGGTAGGATTTTGCGTTGTGGCACCATGAAAAAAACACCCTCCATCATGTCCCCCTTGTAATTGAAATGGGTATTTTTTAGAACGTCATTTCAAAATTTTTCATGGATATTAATCTGCTTCCTCGAGATGGAAAGGAAAATATCTAAAACCTCACAATTAGGTGTTTACACCAGAGTTTTTGGCTCACAGCTCTTCAGTCTAAATTGTAGCACCATTTTAAAGCCTGCCACAGTCTCATGCGGGTATTTTTTTATTGTTAATCATGACGAAACTCCAGTCAAGCAGAGGAAGATGTTACGGATTATAAAAGCAAAATAAGTTGATCTCTCTTTAGGTTCAGTAAATCAGTTAATTAAGGGTTGAGTGCGCATCAAAAAGTAGCACTTCAACTGTTCCTTTAAAAAAAAATCAAAAAAAAATCATTTTCCCTTACGTGTACCTCTTCATTTAAGCAACATCATAATGAAGCGTAGGAAAAGCTAGCAAACCATATGGATACGCACATGAATTTAACTTTTAAAGAAATGCAAAAACCAATTCAAATGGAGTCATATACGAAGTGTTTAAGCAGACATGATCACAGGGACCGGAAGGAACGAATAAGCGGTAAGCAATCGCCTTACCTTACCGGAAAAACTAATCCTATAAAGATACCTCTCAGTTTTGTGTTGGTATTACTCATAAAGCTAATTTTTACTTTTTCAGCAGTAGGACAATCTCAGGTGACAGATTATGTAGACAATTGTGTTCCTTGTAATGATAATGGTCCAAATGGTATTTCTGATACCTATCCATGTTATGGTGCAGGGGGTGTATTGTACACCGAAGAAATGCTCGAAAAAAAATGGTATGAAATACTTTGGCCGGGAACGCATAACTCCTATGCCAATGACGATGATGCTGTTAAAGCAAAGCAATTCAAGTACGATGAAAACTATCCGGAATTAACCACAGAAAATCAGTGGTCGAGCATTGAAAAACAGCTGAATCACGGTGTCCGGTCACTTACTATGGACATTGCCACTAGAGACGATTACGTCAAATTTTGTCATGGTGGTTGCGACTTTGGAAAAGTAAAGGAAAATGTGTTAAAAGACATCAGTCAGTTTTTAGAGGATAATCCTCATGATGTGGTGATCATGCATGTAGATTTTGTGAGGGGTAGAAATATTTTCTGGACCGGCAATAAAAACCCGGGAAAGAACAATTATGCCCATCTGTTTGCAGACCTGATTCATGAAATGGAAAATTATGGTCTCGACAAATATGTGGATCCTGCTAAATGGGAAGTAGTTGACGTTCTGGAATATGAATCCCACCCAGATTTTAATAGTTACTATGCATCTGCTGATTCAAGGGTTACTCATAAAACGCAAAATGGTAAACAAAAATGGAACGTCCCAACAGTAGATGCTGTTGCATTAGCCTGGCAGGATGCGATGGATGCCGGAACCATTGATTGGGAGGCTAATTTGGGCGAGATGATCGCTAAGGGTGAAAGGTTTATATTTCTTCCTGAGACCCTTTCCGACGATTTTGAACCCAATGTAGGGTGGTATCGATCAGACCAGGAAAGAACCTATCCAGATGCAAGAGGTTTTAACCCAGAATATCTAAGAATCAGAGATAAAGATACCAGATCGGCCGCTTTGTATGTGAATGCAGAAAAGAAGAATTATTCCGCTGGCGATAGGGATGAGAGCAGAAAGGTAAATGATGGTGTCTACTTATACAATACAGCATTGAAAGCTCAGGAGTTGCTGGATGATCTAAACATCGACAGAATCAATGAAGGGAAAGGGCCTGCCTATTTGATGGCCTATGAAATGCATTTTTACGATTTTGAAAAAGACTGGCGAAAGGATACCGATTTTTCCATGGTAGATGCAAGTATTTGGTTCAATATGGGGCTGACACACCCTGATGAGGTAATTAACCTGTTGGACGGTACCAATGATAACGAAGGTTTAGCCGTGAATACACCGCTGTTGATGAGAGCTTCCGGTTATGAATATTTCGTGGTGGATGGCAGTAACGTAGTTGAAAGGGAAACGGGTGAAGTAGGAACACAAATGGTCGTGAGTTCATTTAATCCTGCAGATCAGACATTCTTCCTGCGTAAAGCTTACACAAGAAATTACTTATACAATAATAATGGAACGATCAAAGTAAATTCAAGTGATGACGATAGCTACAATCAGGCAACAGCCTGGGAGATAGAATATTTGGAGGGTAGTGGATACGCATTTAAAATTCCCGAAACAAGTAACTACCTCCATTATAATGGCAGTAACCTGGTAGTCAGTACTACAAAAACCTATTTTCAATTTAGTGAGGATTTATCCTATGCGAGGTTGGCTTTTGAACAGAATGTAAATGACTCCCAAGGGTCTATCTCACCTACCATTCTTACTTCTGGCAGCTATTCACCTACCTATGATTACATGCCTTATTGGAATGGGTATGCACTAAGACTGGATGGTGGTGCCGGAGTTCAGTTGAATATGAGCAATTTTAAAGTGGAGAATTCAGATGATGCCTACACTTTTGACTTCTGGCTTAAGACAGATGATCAAAGAGATGACAAACATAAGCAGATCATTACTGCCAAAAATTTCACCATTAACCTGGATAAACAGGGAGAATTAAATTTGACATTAGGAAAGGGATCAGGATCCAGCAATCGCATACATTTGACTAATTATGCATTGAATGACGATGTCTGGCATCATATCATAGTAAGTATTAAAGGCAATATTTCCAATATAGATGATTCCGGGGAAAATGAAATTTACCCTTCTCCTTGGGTAAAGGCCTATGTAGACGGAGACAATACCTATAACAGTAACAGTGATTGGGCCAGATATGGAAGTGATGAACGATTAACCACTGATCCGGCCATAGGTGCAGATAAGATATCAGGAAGTGACAGAAATGACTTTTCCTATTTCATTGGAAACATAGATGATCTTAAAATCTACCAGGATGATGTAGCGGAATTATTGATCTCCGAAACAGATCAATCTTCCGGACCTTTTGCAGCTTATAATTTTGATGGTGATTTGAAAGACAATTCAGAAGCAGGCTTTGGACATGATATTACTGATTCTGATGCTTTGATGGTCGAAGGAACAGTCAGTGGCAACTATTATCTGGATTTCAATGGCTCACAAAATACGGTCATTCCATTTACCAATACCATGGGCGACTTTCCAGGTGCTGGAATGTCATTCTGGATCAATAAATCCATCAACGAGCAGCAAAAGGAAACTATTGTTTTTTCAGGAGATTGGGAGCTCTTTCAGGATACGGATGGATTCTTGAAGATTAATCAGCTACATAATCAGAATATCCAATCTTTTGGTGTGAAAATTAATGATGGGTTATGGCATCATTTGCATATCGCTTTTGACAATAGCATTGAGCAGGCTAAACTGTTCGTTGATAGCGTACAAGTAGGTAATTCAGTCACTTATGATTTGAGTAGAATGTTCCAAAATGGAAATACTTACATCGGTGAAAAGTACTTTGATACAGGTGTTGGATTCAAAGGATATATTGATGAGATAAAATTTTACAATTATGCATTGAGTGAAGAAGAAATAGCCATTGAAGTAACCACTTCAGATTATTATGACCTGATCAACAATGGTCTTGTATTAGACTTCCCCTTAGATAAGGACACTTATGATGCCTCAACTTATGAAATTGAAAATAATGCCAGCGACTTAGTGCTGCAGGGAACTGCCAATACCCGCTTTGTGGAGGATGGCGTACTGGAAACTACCGTATTAGAATTAGATGGAGACAGTTACGAAGTGTCCGATGGTTTTACCTATAACTCCGCTGATTTTACCAATGAAATGACGGTGTCATTCATGTTCAGAAAAGCGCCTGGTACCTGGACTGGTACTGCGGAGGATTTAGTAGGCACCAATGACTGGCGTATTTTGATCAAGGAGACACATTTTGAATGGGTCATTAAACAGGGAGGTTGGGTGATTTTATCATCCAATGATGGTGGTGAAGATCATAATTATGCTGATGGTGCATGGCATTTTGTAGAAGCTTCTTTGGCTGCTGATGGTAGTATGTATTTGTTTGTAGATGGGAAGTTACTGGGAAGTAAACCTGCGGGTACCATTACAAACATCAATAAAGGCTATGGTGCGGTAACCGTTGGGGCCCAAGTAGGTGGTGCCAGTCCTTATATTGGTAAAATGTCGCACCTAATGCTGACTAATCAGGCAATCACCTCAGCAGATGAAAGTGCATTTGAGGACAGTGCCATTTCAGATGAGGCAGGATTAATCGCTTATTACGATTTTGAAGATGATGATACCTCCTATCCGATAGATGTAACTGGCAACCATGACGGCCTGGGCTCTATCAATAATGTGGAGTTTGTTGACAATCATGTAAAACCGGGAGAATCAAATAAGGCATTACGCTTCAATGGAAATGGTTATGTAGACCTTGGTTTTTCAATGAGCCCCGATGACTACAATGATGAGATGACGGTTTCTCTTTGGATGAGAACCGATGACTGGACCAATGATTATGAAAGAGTAATTGATGGTGATAAATGGAAACTGATCAGAGCTGGATCGGGCGATAACCTCAGATTTTATTCATGGAACAGTGCCGATAAATCTACCGATGGATATACTGCAGTAGATGATGGGCTATGGCATCATGTAGTGATGACGGTAGAGAAAAGTGACGACTATCAGTGCATTAAAAGGTTGTGGATAGATGGTGTAAAAGAAGATTATGCCTACATTTCTAACCCTATCACATCAGCCGTGAACAACATACTGCTGGGAAGAAATGTAAATGGCGACACAAGTGATGATTTTACAGGGGAAATTGATGAATTAAAGATCTATTCCAGGGTATTGAGTGATGATGATATCGCAGGTGCCTATGCACTGGAATATCCTGAAGGTGATCTGGCTTTTTACAAACTGGATGGGAATGCAAAAGATGACTATGGTTATTTCCATGGAACGAATAATAGTGTGAGTTTCCCCACAGATGCAGAAAGAGGCACTGTAGCACAGTTTAACGGTAGTAATTCTATTAGCTTGGACAAACTGGCCGACTATGGCGAAATAACAGCATCAGAAGGTTCATTCTCTGCCTGGTTCAGAACCACACAAAACAGCAATAATGAGAATGAAAAGGCCGTACTTTTTTATGCAGGAAACGGTAGTGCTAATGGTTACTCAGGCGACAATGACCTACATGTACATATCAATGGTGACGGTACCCTAAGAGGACAGTTGAATCTGAAAAGTGGTAGTGTTTCTTTCAACGTGACAACATCTTCCATAGTAAATGATGATGAATGGCATCACGTAATCTTTACCTGGGACGAAAGTAATGGCATTGAACTATTTCTTGACGGTATATCACAGGGTACTAATAATCACATAAATAACACCTACGATATTCATCATATCTATTTGGGTAGGACAGGAGATGCTTCCAGAAGCTTTAAAGGATACCTGGACGACGTTCGCATTTTTGACTACGCATTGGATGTGGATGAGACAAGTGTTATTTATGACGATATGTTTGCTTATTACAAACTGGATGGTGATGCAAACGATGTTTCCAGAAATTATGATGCCTCAGGTATCAATGGTATTGATCTGAACTTCAATAGTACACAGAGGGGAATCGTAGCAGGCTTTGATGGATCAGATGATTACCTTGAACTACCTGAACTCACATTGGATATGACAAAGGGATTTTCATTTTCCGGATGGGTTTACTGGGATGGAAGTAGTAGCCAGCGATGGGAGCGACTTTTGGATTTTGGTAATGGTGCAGGCGTTGACAATATCGTGCTGTATCGACGACTTGAATCTAATGATTTAGGATTCCTGGTTCAAGATGGCACCACAAAGTATGAAATCACCATCACCGACTACATTGAATCTGACAAGTGGATTCATGTGGCCAGTACGGTAGATGAGCATGGTAATGTGGTCATCTATAAAAATGGCGTTCAATTCGCTACGGGCGTGTTTGGAGGATTACCATCAGCACCGGTAACACTTAACCAAAACTATTTTGGTAAATCCAATTGGAGTGCTGACGATTATTTTAAGGGTTATATGGACGAACTGAAAATATTCAACAGAACACTTAGCCTTACAGAAGTTGAAGAAAATTACAACTCAGGATTAGGTGAAAACCTAGCTTATTATAAATTCAATGGCAATGCTGACGATGAATATGGCAATTTCGATGGTACAGCACAAAATGGAGCCGACCTGCTTTACACGGATACTGATAGAGGAACGGTTGCGCATTTTGACGGAAGTGATGATTACATAGATTTACCAGACATGTCTTTCGATCTGGCTAAAGGGTTTTCCGTTTCAGGCTGGTTCTATCATGAAGGAGCAGGAGCCGATTATCAAGGTCTCTTTGATTTTGGAAATGGAGTCAATACAGACAATGTGATGTGTTTCTGGCAAAATAATGGCAACGTAAACACGACAAAGATTTACATTGACGGCTCAGAAGGTACAATCGGTTACTATGGCTTATTAGATTGGAATTCGTGGACGCATCTGACACTTACAATCGATGAATCAGGTTATGTAACCATGTATAAAAACGGTGAGACGGTTGTCCCCGGTGGACATCAAAGTGCTTCTGTGCTGAGGACCATTCCTTCCGGCGAAATCGATCGTCTGCAGAACCACATTGGGAAGAACGCCTGGGAAAATTATTTCGATGGATTAATAGACGAAGTGAAAGTTTTTAATAAAGCACTGACACAGGAAGAAATAGACGAAATTATACTGGAGTCTCCCAACGCAAGCATGGCAACAGTAGGGATGGAAATGAAAACAGAAGAAGAGCCTGTGATAATTGAGGAAGTGGTCATCTATCCTAACCCTGCTACTGATGTACTCAATATTTCACTTCCGGATGGGCAATTCAATCTCCACTTCATGGATATGTATGGCAAAGTCCTGGAGATTCAGGAAGCCATATCGGAGCACACACAAATACAAGTAAAAAATATGAAACCAGGGCTGTATTTGATCAGACTGTCTAATCAGGAAATTGAAAAATCATATCGGGTTCTTATAGGAAATTAGTATGAAAAAGAATTGATTAACTCATAACTGATTGGTGATTTTTGATGGAAATATCCATTGAAAATGAGAAGGTCGTCCTGATTGATATCTGGACGACCCTTTTTATAAAAGGTCATCACGAAAAATTGATTAATTCTTGATTAGATTTCTGGAAATGTGAGAACATTTTCCAGAATACATCAATTCTTTTTTGTTAGGATTTTATATATCGATTATGAGTAATTTTCTTTCTCAATTACCACCATGCTCTTTCATCAACCATGCACTAATTGTATCTGTATGGCCCACGTTCCTTTCATCGACTTTGCACGATCTGTAGCTAGTCTGTGTACAACTCTTTCATTGGCTATGGGTTGTCCGTTCCTAGTCGGTTCATAATCCTTTCAAGGCCTATGAATAAACTGTCATGGTCTGTGAACGAGTCCTTCATAGCCCTCCCAAGACTATATTATAGGTTGTTTTTTCTGATTGTTGTGCATGCGACAAGAAGGAATTTTACCTTTGGGATGGAAAAATATAAAAGCCATTTCTAAAAAAGCGAGTATTCAAAAATAGGTGATGGCCAAACTTTTGTCATTTGATATATGTGGATGCTTTATATAAAAAAAGCCCTCCAGTCGGGAGGGCTTTGATCAGGGATTATTGCTTTAAGAAATTGGGTTGACCACTAGGTTTTCTTCCAATCTCCCGGTTCGCAGTTCAGAGGAACGCATATTACTTCGGACTTCTAAATTGTATTCTCCGGCTGGTAATTCACCTGGTATCATAAAGATGATTTCTGAGGGCATGTTTCGTACCAAAGCAGATGCTGGATATTCGGTACCTTCTTCGGCGACCAGGAAAACACCTTCCTGGGGATTGCTGATGTCAATTTTCAGTCTGCGACCTCTAATATGCCCTACCAAACCAGGACTAAGGTGTTCATTTTTGCTGTTGGTAGCAACATCCGTAAAGGAGGATAAAAAAGGAGCGGGTTTAGTGGCTTCAACTTTTTCGACAGAAATTTCTTGGGTTAATTTTTTCAATCGACTTCCTGCTGATACATTTAATTTTACCTGGTGTCGATTGCGATCAAAACTTTCTTCTTCTTCGAAGACGCCTGAAATGGCCGGATTGATTTTAAACAACTCTGTATTGACCCCCTCCCCAGCTTTGAGGATTTGTTCTACTGCCAGGGCGTATTCTTCGAGTACGGACATCGCCTCGGCTTTGGTTACTGTGGAACCACGACTAATCATCAGATTGATGATGTCTTCCTGGGTTTTGCTTTCCATACCCTGGACCTGAGCCATGTAATCGTCCGGATCCGGGGTAAGATGATTGTCAACAAGTGCAAACTTTAGTGCCATAATGAAAAATTTTAAAGGTTTAAGAAAAGAATAAAAAGAAGGATTATGGGGTAAACACTTCCTGATTGGCTTATTGGAAGTGAATACTGATGAGTTTTTTGTAGAATTTTCGTAATTAATATATTACATAAATATTTAAAAATCAATAGGTTTAATGGCTAGAGCTTAAAAAAAGTGACTGGCACAGCAAGAAGGTTTAATAGAGAAGTGTAAAGGCAACCAACTTTAAAAGAAAGAATTTACTTGTATGGGAGTTTCATACCCAGAATAGATCATTTCCAGATCCTGAATTGCTTAAGTAAAACCGGTTGGAGTCATTTTTGAGTGAAATTTCCCATACTTTTTTTACAAAAAAGAAAGAAACAGATAGGTGTTTTATTTAATAATCACAATATTAGAAGTATATGATCCTTGTTGGGATAAAATTGACGCTAACATATTTTAAATGGAAACGACTTTTATAATTGGAAGGATAATGGCGCCCTATCTAATTGTAACAGGTCTTGGTTTTTTCTTGTCAAAAAGTTTTTATAAGAAATCAATAGAAGAAGCTGAAAAATCTGATCCTGTTCTAATTAATTTATCAGGGATGGTACACTTTTTAATAGGGATGACAATTTTGACGCTTCATTTCCGACGGAATAACTTGCTGGAAACAATGATTTCCATTTTAGGATTTCTATTTACTTTGAAAGGAGCCTTTATAATTGCTTTACCTGTTTTGACGTTAAAATCTAATGAGGCTTCCATTAAATTATTGCGTGTTATGGGAACAGGCTTTACCACAGCAGGATTGATAATTGGATACCTAAGTTATTTAGGTTGAATCACGATTATTTCCACTTTCCAGAAGGGTGGAAGTAATGGATATAAGGCGGATATACCACATATGTGGTATACACGGTTGATGGCATTCATTTGATAAAAGATAGATAATAAGAAAATGAAACATTCACAAAAAGAAATTGCGGAATCATTCTCTAATGGAAATTTCGAATTGACGTTTCCCTATTTATCAGAAAACATAGTTTGGCATGTAATCGGTGAAAACCTGTTTAAAGGAAAATCGGAAGTGCTTGCAAACTGCAGACAAACTTCAGAATATTTCAAATCTGTCCAGACGGACTTTAAAACGGATGACATAATCGCTACTTATAATAGAGTAGTAATAAGGGGGACAGGTGAATTTATTAGGGACGGGAAAAGAGTCAATTTGATTACAGCCTGCGATGTTTATGAGTTCAATGACCATCATGAAGTGGAAAAGATCTCATCGTATTGTATTCCTGAAAACAAATAAAACGAAATGACCACAATGGCTAAAAAGCGTTGCTGCCCTTCGGGGCAGCAACGCTTTTTAGACGGAACATTATATGTGAATAAAAATCAGTCAAATGGATATTATGAAAAAAACTTTATTGATTATTCTATATTTAATAACTTTTAATTCATGCGTCCAATCAAAAAAGGAGAGTAATAATCTCACTCATGAAAATTCAAAATTAGCCGCGAGAGTGGATAACTACTTGAAATCTGTAACTTCACTGGGTTTTTCCGGATCTATTATTGTCTCTGAAGGAAGTGAAATTATACTACAGAAGGGTTATGGATTAGCAAATCGTGAAAACAGAACTGAATATTTAAGCAATACAATACAATCTTGTGGCTCAATCACCAAACAGTTTACTGCTTCAGCAATATTGCTTTTAGAAAGTAAAAACAGGCTTTCTGTAAATGATAAATTATCGGAATACTTTAGCAATGCTCCGAAGGAGTATCAGAATATTACAATACATCAATTATTAACACACAGCTCAGGAATTATTTCAGGCATTGGTCCTGATGAGGAACCAATAAGTAAAGAAGCGTTTTTAAAAAAGCTCTGGCTTGAGGCGTTAGAATTTGAACCTGGTTCTGGCTACAGGTATTCAAATGCAGGATATTCCCTTTTGGGGATGATCATTGAACAGGTCTCCAAAATGAATTATGAAGATTTTTTGAGAGAAAATTTATTTGACCCTTCAAAAATGGAAAGCACGGGGTATATGGTGGCCGGAAAGGACACTACACAGTTAGCCATTGGTTATAATAAAGGTAAATACTGGGGCAAGGTTTATAAGAATGGTTGGCTTGAAGATGGCCCCAATTGGCACCTAAGAGCAAATGGTGGAATACACACCACAGTGGAAGATATGCATAAGTGGTTACAAGTCATGCTGGGCAATGGAGTGCTTGAGGATGACATCATAGAAAAATGGACAACTGGTTATGTAAATGAAAACAATGACGATTCTAAATATGCCTATGGGTTAGTTGTCTACAATGATCAGAAGTATGGAAAAATAATAACTCATGCTGGAAGCAATCGGATTTTTTCAGCAGATTTAGTATGGCTCCCCGAAAAAAATATACTTTATTATATCCAATCGAATACTTCACTATTTCCTGCCTATGAAATAAGTAATAATATTCTATCGGCTGCATTCGACTCGACCTTTCGAAGCTCCCCATTCATCAAAATTGATGACAATATAAAACCTGAGTCCATACTCCAATTAGAAGGCAAATATGAAATTGACGGAGGTTCAGTTGAATTAAAATCAGATGATGTTCGATTAATGGCCAAAATAAATGGTCAATCGATGCTTAATCTTTTCTTGAATCATTCAACGAAACAACAAGATTTTTTTTCAAACTTAAATCAGAGAACAAATGAAGCATTGATATTACTTAAAGAAGGAAGAGCAGATGCTCTAAAAGATTTGATGCCTGCGGGCCAGGATCCATTGCCAGCTACTGAAAACTTATTGAGACAAATTGATCAAATTGGCAATTTAGAATACTTGAACCTTATAGGTACATTTGAAAACAGCGAGAATTCAAGATTTAGCAAAATCGGAGCATATACTACTTTTGTTCACGCTCGATTTCCAAATTGGAATAGGTACTGGAATTTTGTATTCGATAAAGATGGTAAATATGTAGGAACTTACAGTGGACCGTGGCCTACTTTTACAATGATTCCAGTGGAATTGGACAAATTTATTGCAGTAAGACAAGAGTTCCCATATGAAACTACTGATGTAGTCTTTAAAGAAGATTGCCTTATTTTGAATGGAATAAAAGCATGTATCAAGGAATAAGTTAATAAAACGATTTTCAGCACCATTGTACTGCTATCCGAATCAATTCATAATTATATTATAGGGAAGTACATAATAAATGAAAAACACTACTGGCAACACTGTTTATGCGATAATGCTTCCTAAGTGGTGGCACTGAGAATACACTAACCGTTGTACACCATTTGGTATGATAAAGGCACATCGTTTACATAGTTAAAGGGACATGGTTTACACTTTTTGAGTAGCTTTTGGTTGA
>NZ_SMMB01000569.1 GCF_009711365.1 Xanthovirga aplysinae
CACATGCTTCATCATTTGTTGATATTTTACCATATAATCCATTTCTTGTTCGCCAAAGGTTTTGAAAAAGTGAACAAGTATTGTCTAGATAGAAAGATTCAGGATGATTTTGGTAATGCATATTTAGTAATATTTGATCATTTCCAATTTGGTGTTCCTTTTCCATTTTTAATAGCCTCTCAAATAGGGTGATCAAACTTCCTGAGTAACCCATTAATAGTCCCATGCAAGGCCTGCTATAATCATACTTGCCAATTCTTTTTGTTTCCAAGGGATGTAAATCTTGATAATTCATTTGTTCATCTGCGATTCTTTGCATCCATTTTTGATTTGGAAAATACCGTTGTCCTGATAAAACTATGGGTTTATTTATTTCTCTAAATTTAGTTAACATTTCTGTTGAGGAGCCAACTACTATCACATCGTAACCATCCACACAGGTAATGATTTCATCTGATGGAATTTTCTTAAGTTCCTCAACGTATAGGCGAAGTCTTCCAATGAGTCCTTTCCAGGGTAAGTCCCATCCCAATACTTTTAATTCGTAGCCCCACTCTTGGGAGGTTTGTTTTAAGAGGGCAAAATATCCAGCATTATTGGTGGCAATAGTTAATATTCTCATATCTTTTCTCTTCCAAAGAAGTATTATGATATTCATGTTTTTTATTGGATTTTCAAAGGGATACGGGGCAAAAAGTTAATCGACTTTTAAACAACCTAAGAAACCTTTAACCAGGGCGAAATGGAGGGGATTTGTATTAGGGAGGCTATCATTTAATAACCAGAGAAATATAGAAGGTTGAAGAATTTAAGAAAAAGACATGGAAATAATTTCCATGGAAAATAAATTTTCTTATGTTTGTAGTGAAATATTGAAACATGGCAAATATAGACCAGGAAGTAAAAACGAAATTCACCAATAATAAACATAGGTTTCTGACTAACCTAGTGTTTACGGCTAACTGGTTTAATAACATGTTTGTTGAGTTTTTGAAGCCCTATGGTATTTCACCTCAGCAATTCAATATTTTAAGAATATTAAGAGGAGCGAATGACTGGGTAAGCATGAATGATATTAAAGCATTGATGGTTGATAAGTCACCAAATGCTACCCGATTGTCGGATAAGTTATTGGAAAAGGAGCTTGTAGAACGTAAAAGAAGTGAACAGGATAGGCGTGTGGTTTATTTAGCTCTTTCAAAGAAAGGAGAGGAGCTATTAGAAGCAATTGATAAATCTGACAACAGCAGGCATATGGAAGTGGAAGATAGAATTACTGAAGAAGAAGCCAAGCAGTTTAGTGACATTTTAGATAAAATAAGAGGTTAAAAAAATTTAAAATAAAATTTTCCATGGAAAATAATTTCATGTAAATAAATTAAATTTAATCAATTAAAATAAAACGTTATGAAAAAGAGAGATACTATTATTTACAGAGTGGTTACCGTTTTGTTTTCTTTACTCATGTTAATGAGTGCAGGAATGTATTTTGCGCAGTATGAAATGGTTAGTAAGGTCTTTCTGGATTTGGGATATCCCACACATATCATTTATCCCTTGGCCATTGCTAAACTGTTAGGGCTTGTGGCTATTTGGACCAACAAATCCAGAATGTTAAAAGAATGGGCTTATGCAGGTTTTGTTTTTGATCTATTATTGGGAGTTGGGGCTCATTTGAACATTAGTGATGGAGGTCATTATCCTGCCATGATTGGGCTATTTTTGGTTGGGGTTTCTTACTCTTATAGCCGAAAGTTAAATAGTAAATCAAAGTAAACAAAGGAAACAAAAAGGCTAAGGGTATATGAAATAACTCTTAGCTTGACTTTAGCCTTTAGACTCTACGATAGACCAGAAATAAAAGAATGTAGCAATAGATTTGGGTGGAGATTAGAAATAGGAAGAAGAACAAAAAATACTAAAGCATTTTTGCCTGAATCTATTAATTAGGTAGAAGAAAGAAGTTTTGATTGGGCTAATTTCCTTATTAGAATGCTACAAGATGAAGAAACAACAGCCTCTTCGCATGCTTTGAATTGGTTGGCATTTTCAATTATTATCTTTAATAGAATCGAATTTTAAAATTTAAACAAGCTCTGAGCATAAAAAGTAACCTTAATAATTTTTTAATTAATAGCTATACCGTTAAAATGATTTAATTTCCAGAGTATTAGAAAGTGCCCATTTATTATTTTCTCCTCAATTCCCAAAGCTGTTCTAATTCCCCGAAATAGCCAATTCCTATAGGGCCATTATTTAATTTCCGACAATAGATGAATTTTAATGGCCGGTTTCTTCTGTTCCCTTAATACTTTTTGTGGGAATTGAAGAGATAACTCTTCAATTAACTAATCACCACAGCTATCGATCCGAAAAGGTTGTAGGCTGGCAAAAGACAGGATGTATTCTTCCTGCT
>NZ_SMMB01001224.1 GCF_009711365.1 Xanthovirga aplysinae
CCAAAAGAAAAATACACTTAAACCAAAAAGAAGGGCAATCAAAAATAAAACTAACTTTTTCATCATTTATAGGTTATGAAGTAATCGCAATTTTAAAGTTGGGAATATACAAGTCGAAAAAATTAACAATCAAAAAATGGATTTCAAGCATAATAGCTGCAACTGAAATCAAATACGTCTGATATCACTTAATTTTTTGTTGTAAAGTTTAATTTTTACTAAAAAAATTAACCACTAATTAATTAGTTTTCATTCATGTAACTTAGGTAAAGGGTTACTCCTACCTCAGATAGAAGCCGATTTTAAAGTATAAAAAAGAGTCGAGTAACGAAAAAATAAGTAAACCTTAAACCTGCTTTAACACTTTTTTGGCTTTTCCCAATCTAATCAAACGTTTCCAGTCTAATAATACAATGATTTATTTGTGTTCCAAAATTCTGTGTATAATTAGATGCTTTGCGATCTAATTTTTGATACGATTTTAACAAATGTTAAGAAACTAACCTGATTTTCTTTTTGAGTTTTTGGGTATGCTGCCTAATTTCGTTTAATCTAATAAAGCAAACTATAACCAATTATCGAAAGAGCCGCAGAATTTTATTTTGTGGCTCTTTTTACTTATAACATTCCTTCCCCTTATCTGAGTTAAAAACAACAAATACCCGTACTTCTTAGCATTTTAATGAATCCCACTAGCATTTATATTTTTTAATCTCCCTTATATATTGTAATTTTGTTATTCTAACATAGCAGCTACTTCAAAGTACATTTAGGCTCTCCCTGATTTAATTATTTTAATACTATAAAAGTCCATAATAAATATCATTCCAATGAAATTAAAAGATTTAGTTTTTAAAAATTGGCTAAATTTTTTAACATTACCGAAAACTAATCTATCCCCCATGCCTAACCCTCATCAAAAACCATTGGCAGTAGCCAATTATTTTTACTATAAGGCCAAAGAAGATTGTATATATGATTATACCGCCATGAAAGCTATTAAACTGGTTTACCTTGCTCATGGTTGGTACCTTGCTATTTCCAGAGGAGAACCACTTATTAACGAGTCCGTAGAAGCTTGGAAATATGGTCCTGTTATCCCGTCAGTATACAATAAATTTAAGATTAATGGTACCAGAAAAATCATATCCCCCGCATTATTAGAGGAAGACCATGAAAGGATTGACCTTTTACTTATGAACGAGGAGGATAAAGATAAAAAGGCAATTAAGTGGGGTTTTAAAAATATAGAAAAAGAGGTTTTGGACCAAGTTTGGAGTGTCTATAAAGACGTAAGTGGATGGGACATATCAATGTTAACCCATAAAGCCGGTAGCCCTTGGGATATTGTGTGGAACAAACAAGGGGGTAAAAAGAATAAATATGCGGTTATTCCAAACGAAACCATTGAAGAGCATTTTTACAAACTAGGAAAGTCTAAATCTTAATGGATCGGGGTTCAGGAATTGATCAAAAGAAAGATTCTGATATTAGTATTAAGGATATAAAAAGGGAACTTATTGGTTCAGCTTCCCTTCCCACTCCTGAGGCTGCTACCGATGAAGAATTTGTAAAATATGATTCAAAGGATGATCATATAACAGCAGAACGAATAAAAAGTCTTCAACAAGACCGTGAATTAAAAAAGGAATTTGGGTATAAGACTTATAGTTTTCTTGTTTGGTGGTGTATTAGTATTATACTGCTTATCTTTTTTAGTGGTATAAATTTTAATAATTATGATTTCCTTGAGATTCCGGTAGTGGTCCAAACTACTTTAGCAGGTGGAACAACAGTAAGCACCATCGGGCTGGTAGCTTTGATTTTAAAAAACCTTTTCCCTTCTAACAGCAAAGATGAAAAGAGCCAAGGAAAATTAGAACCATAAAAAATAATATAAAAGAAAAAGGGCTTAGATAAGCCCTTTTTTATCTAGCCACGGATTAATCTCTGTGGCTTTTTTTATGTTTTACATAATCATTATAAATTCTAAAGAATAGGATAAAAGCGATAAATTTAGTATAATAAAAGATTACCAAATCAAAACTCTATAATTTTTTTATCAGAAATTAAGTCTAAATTATGAGAAGAAACTATTTTGGGATGCAACTTGCGCTCCCACCGGGTATTTACATTTCGGTACAAGCGCTACAAGATAATAACCAGGTGGACCAAGATGCTGTTGATCGTTTTGTTGACGGTTTACATAGAAGGCCAGATTGGTATAAGAATGAGTATGGTTTAAATTCAATGGATACCAGACTTTATATGCTTGAAAAAGTTCAACCTTTCCGCACGATCAATATACAAGGCAAGCTTACAAGGGCATGGAAATGTGATAACTGTATGGGGACTGTTCTATATGAAGGTTTACACATAGGGCATATCAAGGATTGGAAAAGAGAATTGAAAGATGCTGGGGTACTAAATGCTGAAGAAGCAAAGGCTGCCTATAACAATTTGAATAACCTCAGGATCGAATGCTCAACCTGTAATACTAGCCACGATTGGGAATAGTATAATCAAAAAAGTATTTCTTCTCTGCCTTGGCGAGAGGAGTTGTCAAATATAAAAGAAAGACCAAAAATCAACCTAGGTTCTCCAGCAACTCAATGCTTGTATGGGAAAACGTAGCGTTCTTTTTTGGCCTTTTTAGTTTAACGGTAGAGTAAAGTATAATATTTAATTAAGACACTATTATTTCCCTTAACAAAATATGAAGAGTTTTACGTTCATTTATTTGCATGCATGAGGAAAATTTAATTTCAGGACCATCCTAATCCATTTTTCTCTTTTTTTAAGCTATTTGGGGAAGAGTTTGGTGCTGTCTTTGTTTAGGTAACTCTTCAAAAGAGTTAACCAATCAACGTTGAAGAACCATGAAAGAGGTAACAAACTTCCAAGAGCTAAAAATAGGTGAATTTTTTGCCATTGATCAACCGGATATCAACCCAAAGCTTAAAACCAAGAAAGGATATGTAGATATGAGGGACAATATCCATAGAAAGATATCTTCCATTCCTATTCCCATTAGAGTTCTCTCAATAAAACAAGTGGCAAAAGAATTAGATCTATCTGCAAAGGAAATTGAGGATTGGAAAACTAGGACGCTTTCATTTCCGCTATCGAATTAAATACAATATGGAAAAGGAAAAATTCAGCCTCTTATTGTACACTATCTTTCTAACATATCAGGAGAAAATGAAAGGTGTGAAATGGTGGCGATTCAGGAAGAGGATAAAGATAAATGCATGGCTGGATGAACAAATTAGAGAAGTACAAAACAACCTTAACAATGAAAATAAGAACATTGAAAAAAGAATCAATGAATTAGAGCTCAAACACCCTTACAACATAGAAGAGTTTCGACCTTATTTTGTTAAATGTCTTGACCGATATAAAACAACAGAGGAAGCCTTAGAAAAATGTAAAAATATTTTAGAAACTGCTTTTAGGTTGAGAATATCTTTAGAGGAATCCTATAAACTTCAGGTTGAGATTGATTCTAGTCTATCCAGTAAATAAAATGATCACATGAATAGATCTATCAAAATTATTGCAATTTGGATGTTAGAGTATCTTTTTTCTCATTTATATTAATTTAGCTTTTATTGATAAAAATTACATTAAAACCTTAGTCAAATAGCTTAAAGGTTTGTAGCCAAATTTTTTAAATTATGAGAAGAAACTATTTTGCGATGCAACTTGTGCTTACACTGGGTTAAATATAGATAAGAAGATTTTGCTGAAAAAAGGTATATTCCTCCACTTTGATAAGTAGATTAATGATAGGAACATGTATGCCCTTACCATTCCAACTCCAAATCACAGATTATCCGAATTATGAAAAGAACTTATGAAATTATCATACGGCCAATTTTCCAGGATCAACCAAAAATTACTTTTGCTATCTGTGAAAACCTTGAAAGGGTTTATGATCTGTTAACTTTTCATAACTTTATCTCAACGGGTACAATTGAAGAGTTCAAGCAAATGTATTATGACAATCAGGTATGCAAATTAGCGGTTAGCCAAAAAACGGATATTTCAATAGAGGTCAAAGCATTAACTAAGTAATACTTCCAATAAGAAGATGGGTGGAGGTAATGATAAAGGACCACTTTTGACGTGATCCTGAATGATAGAGAGATTTTAAACACGTATGGTTTACCCTTAGTGAACTTTCAATGGAGTTTGGTCATTATTCACCAGGGGATTACCATCTGGGCCTATCACTTCTATGTTGACTTCCCCTGGGGTGGAATTTTAATTCCCACTTCTAGTTTCCGATTTGGAAAGTTCCAGCTAATTTTAAATATTACCATCTTTGAGATTAAAAATGGTAAATTTTAAAATTCATTTCTAAAAATAATTGAGATACAATTCACTGACTTTTAAAGAGCTAAAAATCCTTAATACATTATTCAGCCAAGAGCGTTAAACTTATTATATACAAAAAGCGTTTGCACATATAATAACTAAGGAGTTTATTACTTTTTAAAATCTATCAAATGAAAAATCAAAAATCATTTCAAAACTTTTTAGGTCTTTTATTGTTCACAATCATTCTGTCTTTCACTGCCTGTCAACCAGCAGAAAAAAAAGAACAAAATAAAAGTCAAGTTGGAGACTTGAAGACCACTACTTACATTATTGTCAGACACGCGGAAAGGTTCTATGATGAAAGTGATGATCCATTGCTTACGGAAGAAGGTAAGGAAAGAGCTCGGGAACTGGCAAGAGTCTTAAAAGATGTTCATCTGGATGAGATTTATGCAACAGAATTCACAAGAACAACACAAACGGCCACACCTACCGCCATGGAAAAAAACCTCAATATCGAGGAATATCCAGCTAAACAATATAAGGAACTAATAGAAGGTTTGAGAAAAAATCACTCCGGAGAAACTATACTCATTATTGGGCATACGGATTCAACACCCTATATAGTAAATGAAATAACTGGTTCAAATTTAAGCGAATTGGAAGACCCTGAATATGATAACCTATTTATTGTCACTGTAACTGGAGATAACACCAAAACATTGCAATTGAAATTTGGAGTGGATTCTTCCCAAAAAATTGACAATAAACAGGAAGAAGATTAAAATTAATTTGGAATCAAAAATTAGTATTTATTGAATTTGAGGAAAATAGGAATTTTGGTCTATTGAATTTGGTGCAAAATAAATTAATTTTAAAAAGAGTAAATAATTGACCAATAAAATCAATTCTACTTTAAGGAGTTCTGCTTTTAGTCCAAAAAGCCTATTTCTTCATTTAGCCTACCCTAATGAATTCTAGATGCGGCATTCTAAAAGAGGATTCTGATGACTGCTCACATGTCTCTAAAATAGACAGTAAAATCTTTAAGAGCAGTCCCAATGTTTCCATCGAAAAATCCAGCCAATTTAATCTTTCATATTTTATTCTTTATCGAAGCGAAAATGGTATAGAATAATTTTGCATCTTTATCAATTAATAGTCAAAAGTAAAGATCTATCATCATGAACAAAAAATTTTTACCATTAATTACCATTTTGGTTATTGCCTTTGTTTTAGTCATTTATTTATCCAACAGCATTTTCATTACCATCCAATCTGGTGAAGCAGGAGTGCTTTATAAAAAATTTACAGGAGGAACAGACACAACTACATTTTATGGAGAAGGCTTCCACATCATAGCCCCCTGGAATACCATGTTCCTTTACAATGTAAGAACACAAGAAGGTAAAGAAATAATGGAAGTGCTTTCGAGCAACGGACTTTCCATTAGTATTGATCTTTCTTTTCGATATGCTCCGGAAAGAAATTCCCTTGGAAAACTTCATAAAGAATTAGGAAAAGACTATGCCCAAAAGATTGTGGTTCCCGAAATACGATCAGCCACAAGAAATATAATTGGGAAATATACCCCAGAAGAACTTTACTCTTCAAAAAGAGACTCCATACAGCAAGAAATATTCGATGAGTGCAAAGAAAATATTGAGAAGAAATACATAAACCTGGATGCTATTTTGATTAGAACGGTTGAACTTCCCTCCGCTATAAAAACAGCCATTGAGAATAAATTAAAACAAGAACAAGAGTCCAAAGAATATGAATTCAGGATTGCCAAGGAAGAAAAAGAAGCAGAAAGAAAACGTATAGAAGCTCAGGGAATAAAGGATTTTCAAGATATTGTTTCAGAGGGAATTTCGGAAAAACTCCTCAAATGGAAGGGTATTGAAGCTACTCTTGAATTATCTAAATCCCAAAATTCTAAAGTCATTGTCATTGGTCAAGGCAAAGATGGTCTACCCATCATTTTGGGGGGAGATAAGTAGTCCAAAATAAGGGATTTGTTAATAAAACTTTCAGCGTTTCATTTAACGCATTTTTTCTTTAATTTCGCTTCCAAAAGGAAAAGGGAAGATTATTATAGCAAACTAAACAAATATTAAAAATGTCAGAATTTGCAGAATTAAAATTCAATGGCCAGAACTATGAATTGCCAGTGACAGAAGGAACTGAGAATGAAAAGGCTATGGATATTTCCAAGCTTAGAGCTCAAAGTGGCTTAATTACTCTGGACTATGGTTATAAAAATACAGGTGCAACATCAAGTGCTATCACATTTTTAGATGGCGAAAAAGGAATCTTAAGATACAGAGGGTATACAATTGAAGAATTAGCTGAAAAATCTTCTTTTTTAGAAGTTGCCTATCTACTCATTTATGGAGAACTTCCTACCCAAGACCAGTTTGATTATTTTAGAGAAGACATAACACGTCACACACTAGTAAACGAGGATATTAAAAAGATTTTAGATGGTTTTCCATCAACTGCCCATCCTATGGGGGTTTTATCTTCTCTTGTCAGTGCCTTAACCGCTTTCTATCCTGAATCTCTAGATCCAAGTCGTTCCCCTGAGGCTGTAGACCTTAGCATTATTCGTTTAATTGCAAAAATGCCAACGATTGCAGCATGGGCTTATAAAAAAGAACAAGGGCATCCTGTTAATTATCCTGATAACAGATTGGACTACTGTTCCAACTTCTTAAAGATGATGTTTGCCCTACCAGCAGAGCAATATGAGGCTGATCCTGTTGTGGCAGATGCACTTGACAAATTACTTATTCTACATGCAGATCATGAACAAAACTGTTCAACTTCAACTGTGAGAATTGTCGGATCGTCACAGGCAAGTTTATATTCTTCTATTTCTGCAGGAATTTCAGCCCTTTGGGGTCCTCTACATGGAGGTGCAAACCAGGCTGTAATTGAAATGTTGGAAGCTATTAAAGCAGACGGGGGAGATGCAGATAAGTATTTAGCAAAAGCTAAAGACAAAAACGATCCTTTCCGATTGATGGGCTTTGGACACAGGGTTTACAAGAACTTTGACCCTAGGGCAAGAATCATCAAGAAAGCTTGTGACAACGTGCTTGAAAAACTTGGCGTTACAGATCCTGTATTGGATATCGCTAAAAAACTAGAAGAAGCTGCTCTAAAAGATGAGTACTTTGTAGAAAGAAAACTTTACCCTAATGTAGACTTCTACTCTGGCATTATTTACCGAGCCATAGGTATTCCAACTGAAATGTTTACCGTGATGTTTGCTTTGGGACGTCTTCCAGGCTGGATTGCTCAATGGAAAGAAATGAGAGCTAACAAGGAACCTATAGGAAGGCCTCGTCAGGTTTATACAGGTAGCACGGAAAGAGCTTATTCCAATATCGCTAATCGATAATTATTAGTAAAAAGTTAAGAGAGAAGAGTTCTATAATATTCTTCACTCTTAACTTTAAAATTCACACTTCTTACCCCATTTTGAATTTACCTTTCAGCATAGCTAATTTATCCTGAAAATCACCACCTTCACTTTGCTGCTCTCGTCTTTGACTCTTTTTAGCTGGCTTTTGTGGCGTCTTCTTAAAAGGATCACTTTTCATTGAAAGTGATATACGTTTCCGGGGTATATCTACTTCCAGAACGGTAACCTTTACTTTTTGCTGCACACTTACTTCTTCTGCCGGATTACTGACAAATTTATCCGCCAAATGGCTCACATGAACCAAACCATCTTGATGCACTCCAATATCTACAAAAGCACCAAACTGGGTGATGTTGGTTACAATTCCCGGTAATTCCATCCCTATCTTTAAATCTTCCATCTCATTGACCCCTTCCATGAAGGAAAATGCCTCAAATCCCTCCCTTGGGTCTCTACCTGGTTTGGCCAATTCTTCCATAATATCATTCAAGGTAGGAAGACCTACATTTTCGGAAACATAGTTCTTTAGATCAATTCGCGATCTTAAACTTCCATCCTGGATCAGATCCTTCACTTTACAGCCGAGATCGTCTGCCATGTGTTTAACCACAGGATAACTTTCCGGGTGAACCCCTGAAGTGTCCAATGGGTTGGCTGCACCTCGGATTCGAAGAAAACCAGCCGCCTGTTCAAAAGCTTTTGCTCCCAAACGTGGTACCTTTTTCAATTCCGCTCTGCTTTTAAAAGGACCATTCTCATTTCTATAATCTATGATATTCTGTGCTAACTGGGGTCCCAATCCGGAAACATAAGTCAATAGTTGTTTGCTACAGGTATTTACTTCCACCCCAACAGCATTTACACAACTCATTACCACATCATCCAAAGAATTTTTTAAGGCGGTTTGATCCACGTCGTGCTGATACTGTCCCACACCAATAGACTTTGCATCAATTTTCACCAATTCAGCCAATGGATCCATCAATCGTCTTCCGATAGACACTGCCCCCCTAACGGTCACGTCATAATCTGGAAACTCCTCTCTGGCAACTTCAGAAGCAGAATAAATGGAAGCTCCACTTTCATTTACCATCACTATGGTAATGTTCTTGGGTAGGTTGAGGCTTCGCACAAAACTTTCAGTTTCCCTGCTCGCGGTTCCATTTCCGATAGCAATGGCTTCTATATTAAATTGTTCACAATAAGCCTTTACTTTGGCAGTGGCTTCGGCCACTTTCTTTTGAGGCTCATTAGGATAGATGGCATCATGATGTAAAAGTTTCCCCTGGCTATCCAGACAAACCAACTTACACCCGGTTCGAAAGCCGGGGTCAAGAGCTAATACATTTTTCTGCCCTAAAGGAGCGGCTAAAAGGAGTTGCCGTAAATTATCGGCAAATACAGCAATGGCTTCATCATCTGCTTTTTTCTTGGAAGTCAATCGGATTTCTGTCTCCATGGAAGGCTTCATCAATCGGCGGTAACTATCTTTTACAGCCTGTTCTACCTGTTGGGCACTTTCATTGTCGGATTGCACAAACTGTTGATTCAATAAACCAACCGCTGAAGCTTCTTCCGGACAAGAATCTAACATCAACACCATTTCCTTTTCCCCTCTTCGCATGGCCAAAACTCGGTGGGACGGAGCTGAAGAAATGTCTTCCTCCCATTCAAAATAATCTTTATACTTTTGGCCTTCCTCTTCTTTACCAGTCATCACCTTTGCCCGAAATTTTCCTTCAGTTAAGAACAAATCTCGCATTTCCGCCCTTGCTTCCTGATTTTCATTTACCCATTCCGCAATGATGTCACGGGCTCCTTGTAAGGCCTCTTCTTTGGTGGTCACTCCTTTTTCCTCATCAAGGAATTGCTTGGCCAATCCATCCAAATCCACTTCTTCCTGTTCAAATAAATCCTTTGCTAAAGGCTCCAAACCTTTTTCTCTTGCAATAGTAGCCTTCGTTCTTCGCTTAGGTTTATAAGGCAGGTATATATCTTCAAGCTCGGCCATGGTTTCAGCCGCATTCACTTTTTCTTCTAATTCAGGAGTTAATTTCTCTTGCTCTTTAAGGGATTTAAGAATAGCTTCTCTTCTTTTATCCAAATCCCGAAGTTGAGCAATACGATCTCTGATCTGGGTAATTACAACTTCGTCCAAGCTACCCGTCATTTCTTTTCGATACCGGGAAATAAAGGGTATAGTCCCCCCTTCATCCAACAAATTGACCGTTGCTTCAATTTGTCTCAACTGAATCTCTAATTCAGCTGCAATCTTTACAAAATGTGAATTATTCATTATTCAATTTTCAATTAATATCTCTTCATCCAAAGGAAGCTAATTAAACTTATCTAAAAGGCTGCTTCTATAGAATATAGCGCCCAAAAGAAGCCTGAAATTGCCAAAAGCGAAATGAATTTCAAAGAAAAAAGATAAATATCAACTATGTATCAAGTCGGAATAGTGATGTGACTAGAATTTAAGGTTTGAGGAATTATTTTGGGGAAGTATTAGGGTTCATTGGAGGAAAATTAAATTTCTCGCTTCTACGAAAAGAATTTAAAAGGCCGTCTAAATAGGCAGCCTTTCCTTCATCAATTATTCAATAAAAAGTCTTTTAACTCACCAAAATCATTGGCCAATGAGACCGAATGCTTTTCCTTTGTTAAGAATTCATTCAAATCCTCCGGAATTTCAACCTCCTTTTCAATGATTTCCTCTACCGTTTCTAAGAATTTGGCCGGATGAGCCGTTTCTAAAAAGATCCCAGTTCCCTCATTTTTAGCCAGGTATTCTTTTAAGGCCAGGTAACCAACAGCACCATGGGGATCCATTAAATAATTAGTACGCTGATAAATTTTGGCTAAAGCCTCACTGGTTTGAGCATCAGTATAGCTAAATCCCGAAATATCTGCCGTCATTCGGTCATATGATTGGCCGTAGAGTTCTTGCATTCGGACAAAATTGCTTGGGGCACCTACATCCATTGCATTAGAAATAGTGGCAATGGAAGGCCTTTCTTGATATACACCGTCGGCTAAAAATTCTGGTACTACACTGTTTAAATTTGAAGCAGCTAAAAACTGTTGAACAGGCAAGCCCATCCTTTTGGCCAATAGACCTGCTGTCAGATTTCCATAATTACCACTTGGCACAGAAAAAATGACTGGTTTACTTTTGTCTTTTAACTGTCCATAAGCATAATAATAATAAAAGGACTGTGGCAATAAACGGGCTATATTTATAGAGTTCGCAGAAGAAAGATTTTGTTTCTGATTGAGTTCCTGATCCATGAAAGCTTGCTTCACCATTCGCTGACAATCATCGAAGGCCCCTTTGACCTCCAGAGCGGTAATATTATTACCCAGGGTAGTAAATTGTTTTTCCTGAATATCACTCACTTTACCCTCAGGGTACAGAATGACAACACGTACACCTTCTACACCCAAAAAACCATTTGCCACTGCACTTCCAGTATCACCTGAAGTTGCCACCAAAACGGTTACTTCCTTCTCCCCACTAAAATAGCCCAGACAGCGAGCCATGAAGCGGGCTCCAACATCTTTAAAAGCCCTAGTTGGGCCATGAAATAGTTCCAAAGCATGAATGTCCTCTTCCACTCTACGGAGTGGAATTTCAAAATTCAAAGTTTCATTGAGAAGGTTCTCCAAGTCTTTTTCAGGAATATCATCTTTCGCAAATGGCTTGGCCACCTCTAAAGCTATCTCTGGCAAACTCATTTGATCTAAGTTTTGAAAAAACTTTTCTGGAAGAACAGGAATGGATTCTGGAAAAAACAGTCCTTTATCGTCAGCTAATCCTTTTATGACAGCTTCTTTAAAGGAAGTTTTGTTTGATTTTTTATTGGTGCTGTAGAAATACATCTTTTTAATTTTAAGCAAACTTTTTTATTATTTTCCTTAGAGCCTGGCTAAATATTTTCAGGAAGTGTTCGTACCCCACTGGCACATATTTTGGATAAATGCAGCTCGAAATCAATTCCTAACTCCTTATAAGCTTGATTCATCGCCTCCTTTATTCGAGTGGCAGTTTCCTTTCCTCTTGAAAGCGCAAAAATGGAAGGTCCGGAACCTGAAATACCACACCCTAAGGCTCCAGCCTCTACAGAAAGCTTTTTCACTTTATCAAAACCAGGAATTAAAATGGAACGAATGGGCTCTATGATAACATCCTCTAATGAGCGCCCTATCAAATCGTAGTCATTTTTTATCAGTCCGGCCACCAAACCTGCTACATTTCCCCATTGTTGTACCGCATCTTTTAGGGGCACTTTTTCCTTCAAAATATTTCTAGAATCGGCAGTTCGCACCTCTATTTGAGGGTGAATAACGGTGCAATATAAATCGTCCGGGGAGGGAATAGCAATTACATCCAAGGGATGGTAACTCCTTACCAAAGTAAAGCCTCCAGAAATGGCAGGTGCAACATTATCAGCATGTGCCACACCAGAAGCTAACCGTTCTCCTTCCATTGCAAATTCTACCAATTGTTGGGTTGAAAAAGGTTCAGCAAATAATTGGTTAATCCCGTAAGCCACACCTGCAGAACTAGCTGCGCTGGAACCAATTCCACTTCCTGCCTTAATACCTTTATAGATTTCAATTTCTACTCCCTGATCAATCCCTAATTTTTCAAGCATCTTTAAAGCAACCACTCCGGAAACATTTTTTTCGGCCTCCAAGGGAAGGCCTTCTGCCCCTTCTATTTTTGTGATGCGGACACCTTTTTCTTCCCTTTTCCTGATAACCATTTCGTCTCCAACATTACTTAATGGGAAGCCCAAAATATCAAAACCACAGGAAACGTTGGCTACTGTAGCAGGAGCAAATATTCTTACCTTTTTCATTACAAAATCA
>NZ_SMMB01001122.1 GCF_009711365.1 Xanthovirga aplysinae
AAAAAATTTATCATTAAGCGGTAAAAAAATCCCCTTCCACAATATTTAGTTACTTTTTTAGTTTTATCTTTCGGATTATTATTAGGAATTTTCACCCTATTTCAAAGCCAAAACACAACGATTTTTAAAACAAAATCCTGTATTTCAGGGTTTTCCAGCTTATAAATGCTATGAATTAAAAGCGTTTAGCTATAAGCCAAAATTGCTTATTAAAATATAGCCTTATATATTTGCACACTTATGACACAACCCAAAGCCCTAGGTATTCTTTTTAGCCTGATAGTTTTATTATCGGTCACTTCATGTGGAGATTTTACTAAGATTCAAAAGAGTAATGATTGGCAAGCCAAATATGATGCCGCATTAAAATATTACGAAAATGAAGACTATTATCGGGCGGGAGAGCTTTTAAATCAGGTCTTACCTATTATTAAAGGAAGTGAAAAAGCGGAAAAGGCTGAATTTTATTACGCTTATACCAGATTTTACCAACAAGAATACTTATTATCTGCCTATCATTTCGAGGAGTTTTACAAGACCTATTCCAGAAGTGAATTTGCGGAAGAGGCTTTATATATGCAAGCATACTCACTATTCAAACAATCGCCAAACTACGAGCTAGATCAAACAAGTTCTTATGAGGCCATTACTGCACTACAAAATTTCATAAATTTGTACCCAAACAGTGAGCGAGTAAAAGAAGCTTCTAGCCTCATTGATGAACTTCAAGTAAAACTTGAACGTAAAAGTTATGAGAATGCCAAGTTATATTACGATTTAGGTTTATTTAAATCGGCTATTGTTGCATTTGAGAATTTTCGAAAAGATTTCCCAGATTCAAAATACAACGAGGAGCTATCTTTTCTAAAAGTGGAAACCCAATACGAAATTGCTATTAAAAGTATTCTTTCCAAACAAAAGGAGCGATTTGAGACAGTTATTGAGTTTTATGAAAGTTTTGTTGATAGTTATTCTCAAAGTCAATATTTAAGAGATGCTGAAAGTCTTTATGACAAAAGTATTTTACAACTCAATAAACTTAAGGTAGATAAGAACCTTTAAAGCAGATTTATTATCGCTTTAATGGAGATTAAAAATAAAAATTAATTATAAATTTCAACAAATGGCGACTAAAGCAGAATTAATTACCAGAGATGTGGACAAAATAGCAGCCCAGTCCGGAAATGTATATGAGTCTCTGTATATCATTTCTAAAAGAGCGCGACAACTTTCAAATAAAACGAAAGAGGAATTAAACACCAAGTTGGCTGAGTTTGCTTCTACAGTTGACAATTTGGAGGAAGTTTTTGAAAACAGAGAACAAATTGAGATTTCAAGGTTTTATGAAAGACAACCCAAAGCCACAACATTAGCCACAGAGGAGTTTGTAGAGAACGAACTTTCTTGGAGACATACGGCTGAAGAAGAAAAATAAGAAAAAAGCAAAAAAATGTGCTTCCCGGGTTTAGCAATAGACCCGGGATTTTTTGTCCTATATTTTTTTTAATAATGCTGGAAGGCAAAAAAATCATAGTCGGAGTTAGCGGAAGCATCGCTGCTTACAAATCAGCCCTTCTTGTTCGCTTGCTTGTTAAGGCAGGTGCAGAAGTCAGGGTAGTTATGACTACCTCCTCCAAAGAATTTATTACTCCCCTTACCCTGGCCACCCTCTCCAAAAACCCTGTTGTAAGTGAATTCTCATCCAGTGACACAGGAGAGTGGAACAATCACGTAGAATATGGTTTATGGGCTGATGCCTTTATCATTGCACCAGCCAGTGCCCGTACCCTTGCTCGCTGTGCACAAGGATTATGTGATAATTTACTCACCGCCATATATCTTTCTGCCCGGTGTCCCGTATTTTTTGCTCCAGCCATGGACTTGGATATGTATGTACATCCTAGCACCACCCATAACATTAAGTTGCTTAAAAGTTTTGGAAATCAAATTATTGAGGCCTCCTATGGGGAATTAGCAAGTGGATTAACGGGAAGCGGACGCATGGCCGAGCCAGAAGAAATATTGGAAATAATGGAGGACCATTTTAAAGAAAACAGCTCTTTGGAAGGCAAAAAAGTCCTTATAACCGCAGGTCCTACGAATGAAGCTATTGATCCTGTACGTTTCATTGGCAACCATTCTAGTGGAAAGATGGGCTATGCAATCGCTGAATTAATGGCTAAAAAAGGAGCTAAGGTAACCCTTGTCAGTGGGCCGGTAAACCTGGACATTTCACATCCTAACATTCATTTGGTCAAAGTAACTTCTGCACGGGATATGTATAAAGCCTGTATGGATTATTTTCCTGACAGTAAAATTACAGTTCTTGCCGCCGCCGTAGCAGATTATCGCCCAAGGGTGACCGCTGATCAAAAGATAAAAAAGAAAGGTGAAGAAATGACGCTTGAGCTGGTAAAAAACAAAGACATAGCAGGTGAACTTGGAAAACTGAAAAAAGAAGACCAATTTACAGTTGGCTTTGCTTTGGAAACAGAAAATGAACAAATCAATGCGAAGCACAAGCTCCAGGCAAAAAACCTGGATTTAATAGTTTTGAATTCCTTAAGAGATAAAGGTGCCGGTTTTCAATACAACACCAATAAAATCACTTTGATTGACCGTCAACTTCATATTAAGGCTTTTGAACTAAAAACTAAACAAGAGGTAGCTCAAGACATCGTACATGCAATACTGGAAAAGATTTAAATATTACTTTGCTCCCATTTTCCTACTTATGGGATTTAGCTCCAATACCCAGGCCCAGGAACTCCTTTTTAATGTAGTAGTGAATGCAGACCAGATCAATTCCACAGATCGGCGGGTATTCACTGATATGGAAAAAACCTTTTCTGAATTTCTAAACAATACTCAATGGAGTGAGGATGATTTCCAGGGCCATGAGCGTATCTATGGAAACCTTATCCTTACCATTGAAAAAATGCCTTCTTTAGGTGCTTATCAAGGAACTGTGCAGGTGCAAGCTTCACGTCCTGTTTATAATACCAATTATGAATCGGTGCTATTGAACTTTGCAGACCGACAATGGTCTTTCAATTATGTAGAATCTCAACCCATGGATTTTGTGGAAAATGTTTTTACCACAAACCTGACCTCCATGCTGGCATTTTATGCCTACATTACCCTTGGGCTGGATTATGATTCATTCAGTAAGCAGGGTGGAAATCCATACTTCAGAAAAGCCAGGAATATTGCCCAAAGGGCTCAGCAGGAAAATAATTTAATTGGCTGGGGAGCCTTTGAAAACAACCGAAATCGCTATTGGTTGATAGAAGACCTGCTCAACCAACAGATGGAGGGTGTGAGAAATGCTTATTATACCTATCACCGAACTGGCATGGATCTATTTGTGGAGAAACCTGAAGAAGCCCGAAAAAACATATTGGAAGCTTTAAAGGAAGTTCAATCGGCCGACAAGCTCAAAGCAAATTCTATTGTGGTACGAAGTTTCTTTGATGCAAAAAGAGATGAGTTAGCCAATATTTTTTCGGAAGGAGAACTCCCTGTTAAAAGAGAAGCATACAATATTCTGACTCAATTAGACCCAACAAACAAAGAGAAATACGAAAAGATCTTAAAAAAGTAAATTTGGGGCTAAAACCCATAGACAAACAAAGTTTATCCAAAAATTTTTTAGAGGCGCAGTCTTTACTTCTCCAAACAGATTCAAGAGAAATTCTCTGAACAATGTATTTCCCTTACTTCATAACCTTTAAATAATATTCCTCATCAGTAACAAAATCAAGGTAGCCACCCAATGACAAATCAATCTGAAACAAATAAGAAGAATGCAATGGAATTCTATGATTTGATGTTCAATCAATGCAAACCTAAGGAGGCCATTGAAAGATTCGTTGGAGAGGATTATATTCAACACAATCCTCACGTGGCAGATGGTAAAAATGGATTCATTGAATATTTCCAAAAAATGGCTAAGGAATACCCAGGAAAACGGGTTCATTTTAAAAGAGCTATTGCTGAAGCGGACAAAGTTGTACTACATTGTCTACAAGAATGGCCTGGCAATTTAAATTATGCCGGAATAGATATTTTCCGCTTCGATGTACATGGTAAAATAGTAGAACACTGGGATGTTCTACAAATTATACCTGAAAAAGCGGCAAATGACAATACAATGTTTTGAACCTTCCTTTTTAAAATTACAAGATACAAGCCTTTTTAAATTGTAAGTGATCTCCCACTTTCGGGTATTTGTTACCCAAAATCTTTATTAAATCCATTAGGATTGATAAAATACTTCTACCTATCAAAAATGCAACATAAAAAATGGCGCTGCCATAAACAGACAGCACCTATCCTGTACCTTCCTAAAAAGGACCCTATTTTTTCTTACATTCTCAAATCCCTTTTGAAAATAACTTCAGCCCATTTTTTCTTATTTCAAACTATTGTTTACTAACCCTACATAAAAATCCCATCCAACAAAAAATGTTGTTTATAATAACTTTTGTTAAAATATTTCACTTTATTTGTAAATAGCAAATTAGAAAATAAGAAACACCTTTTTCAATAGAAAGAAAAATGGGTAGAAGACAGTATCGTATTCCTCAGGAACAACTGAATGAAAAACTCAATGATTTAGTGGGAAAGAAATTTACCCTTGTCAGCAAAGACAACAGTAGCTTTTTTGTCAAGCTATTAGAAATACAAGACAGAAAGATTTTGATTGAGGATATGATTTTGGGGAAACATACAATCCCAAAAGATCAAATCAGTGAAATTATTTTAGATTTTTAGTTTTAGTGCATTTTTAGAGATGTACTCTATCAGTACTTTAAAATTATGCTGAAAAACCTGCAGATCAGAAATTATGCATTGATCCAACATCTGGAAATGCAGCCGTCCGCAACTTTAAACACGGTTACGGGAGAAACCGGAGCGGGAAAATCCATTATGCTTGGAGCAATTGGTTTATTGCTAGGAAACCGGTCAGATACCAAAACCTTATTCGATCCGCAAAGAAAGTGCATAATTGAGGGACTATTCGATTTATCCAAGTATAAACTAGAATCTCTTTTTGCCCAAGAAGAACTTGATTTCGATAATCATTGCATCATTCGAAGAGAGATTAGCCCTTCTGGTAAATCTAGAGCCTTTATCAACGATACCCCAGTTAAGTTGGATGTCCTTAAAAAGGTTGGCAGCTATTTAATGGATATACATTCCCAACATGATACCCTACTATTAGAGAGCAATAGTTATCAATTAGGCATCATAGATTCTTTTGCGGGAAATAAAAATTTAAGAGATAAGTTTCATCGCGCTTATAAAACGTACCAAAAAGCTTCAAAAGCTTATGACCAATTACTGGTGGAGGCAAAGGAAGTTAAAAAAGAAGCAGATTATAAACACTTCCTCTTTGAAGAATTAAATCAAATTCAACTGACAGGGAGTGAACAGGAGGAACTTGAAAAAGAAATCGAAATTTTAGAAAATGCAGAAGAAATAAAAACTCGCCTAAACTTCTCTCTCGACTTTTTAAACCGTTCCGAACAATCCGTAGAAAAATCTTTAGAGGAAGTTAAATACAACCTTTCGCAACTTGCAGAAATTTCCTCCAATTATGAAGATCTTAGCCGAAGAATTGAAAGCTGCCTAATCGAATTGAAGGATATCGGTTTGGAAATAGAGAATCAACAGGAAGATATCATTCATGATCCACAAAGGATCAGTCAATTAAATGAACGTCTCCAGGAAATTTATCGATTACAAAAAAAACATGGAGTAAATACGATAAATGAACTTTTAGACATTCAAGAACAACTTTCCAATGAGATGGATCAGGTCATGAACTTAGATGATACCATTGAAAAGGCTTTAATTCTAAAAGAAGAAACAGAAAAAGATATGTTGGACAAGGCCAAAGCCCTTTCTGCTTCTCGCCAAAAGATATTTAAAGCCATGGAAAAAGAGATCCTTTTCCTATTAAAAGAAGTAGGAATGCCGGACGCCAACCTCAAATTTGCTTACTTTGAAAAAGAACCCTCCCATTCAGGAGTTGATCAGGTTAATATACTTTTTAGCGCGAATAAAGGAATTGATCCACAAGCCCTGAAGAATGTTGCATCAGGAGGAGAATTTTCACGATTGATGTTTTGCATTAAATATATTTTAGCGGGGAAAACGGCTCTTCCTACTATCATATTTGATGAAATAGACACCGGAATTTCGGGAGAAATAGCTATTCGAATGGTAAAAATGATGAAGACCATGGCACAAAATCATCAAGTTATGGTCATCACTCACTTACCGCAAGTAGCTGCCCGTGGAGATGCACATTATTTTGTATACAAGGAAAGTTCGGATTCGAAAACTTTTAGTAATATCAGAAAACTCCAAAAAGAAGAACGCCTGACCGAAATTGCAAAAATGATTGGAGGGGGAAGTCCTTCTGAAATCGCCATTGAAAATGCAAGGGAACTATTAGACCGTGTCTAAGAGAATAAAAGTCCTATATTTTTTTGACTCCTCCTCCACTCCATATTTTGAGGTGGGACAAAATGTGCCAAACTATAATTCAATTTTTTTTATCAACCCAATGCAGAGGCAATCTGGTATAGGTTAATAGTGAAGCCGTGATAAATTGCCTTCCTAAGTCGGAATTCCTTAAAATATATTATATTTGAAGTTCGAAAAATGTAGAGATTATCAGGTTAACTTTTAGGGCCCATTTGGTTCTTTCCCTAAGTGGCCAAAAACCCTTTACTCTGAGTACTTTTTTCTATTCATATTAATGAAACCAAAACAATCTAATACAATGTCCAAGAACTTACTTGAAGGTAAAAGAGGAATAATATTTGGTGCCCTAGATGAGAATTCAATCGCTTGGAAAACCGCACTGCAGGCCCATGCAGAAGGTGCCAAATTTGTATTAACCAATGCACCAATTGCACTCCGAATGGGCAAAATCAATGAGTTAGCACAGCAATGTGGCGCAGAAGTAATTCCAGCGGACGCAACATCTATGGAAGATTTGGAAAACCTTTTCTCCAAATCCATGGAAATACTTGGAGGAAAAATTGATTTTGTGCTTCACTCCATCGGAATGAGTCCAAATGTTCGTAAAAACAAATCTTATGGAGATTTAAATTACGACTGGATGCAAAAAACCATGGATATTTCGGCTATTTCCTTCCATAAAGTAATGCAAACAGCGGAAAAATTAGACGCCATGAATGAATGGGGATCTATTCTGGCACTTACTTACATTGCCGCTCAAAGAACGTTCCCTGATTACTCAGATATGGCTCAAGCCAAAGCTATGTTGGAATCTATTGCGCGTAGTTATGGTGCAAGGTTTGCCAAACTGAAAAAGGTAAGGGTCAATACAATTTCTCAATCTCCAACTATGACCACAGCTGGTTCCGGAGTAGGTGGATTTGACGTATTCTTCGATTATGCCAATAAAATGTCTCCATTAGGTAACGCTAGTGCTGAAGATTGCGCCAATTACATCCTTATGATGTTCTCCGATTACACAAAAATGGTAACTATGCAAAACCTTATGCATGACGGAGGATTTTCTTCTTCGGGAATTTCTGAGGAATTGATACAGGAAATGGCAAAGTAAAAGCAAGAGCAAAAGACAAAATAAAATAAAGCCTGCAGAAAACAGGCTTTATTTTTTCCATGAATGATTAATATTTTTTAAGACTATTCATTTTCATTCAATGATCACTTTTCCCAATGCAAAAATTAATATCGGACTAAACGTAATTGAAAAACGTCCTGATGGCTTCCATAATATCCATTCTTGCTTTTACCCTGTTCCCTGGACTGATGTTTTGGAAATTATCGAAAGTCAAGAGTTGAAATTTACCGCCAGTGGCGGTGGCATCCCTGGAAGAGAGGAAGATAACCTTTGTCTTAAGGCATATCAACTATTAAAAGAAAAGTTTGACCTTCCACCCGTTCATATTCATTTACAAAAGAACATTCCAATTGGTGCTGGATTAGGAGGAGGGTCGGCAGATGCGTCTTTTACCCTAAAAGGCCTTAACGATTTATTTAATTTAAAATTAACTTCCGATGAGCTAGAAAAGTATGCTGAAAAATTGGGAAGCGATTGCCCCTTTTTTATAAAAAACAAACCTGTTTTTGTTCAGGGAAAAGGAGAGCAGTTTGACAATATAAACATCGACCTTTCGGGAAAAAACTTAATATTGGTAAACCCTAACATCCATATTTCAACAAAAGAAGCTTATGCAGGGGTAAATCCTTCACCAGCCAAGTGGGAGGTAAAATCAGTAATAAAAAACACCAAATTACCCAACTGGAAGGGGAAACTAAAAAATGATTTTGAAGATTCTATTTTCCCAATTCATCCTGAAATTGCCGTTATAAAAGAGCAACTTTATCAATTAGGTGCCGTGTATGCAAGCATGACAGGATCTGGAGCTACCGTTTATGGAATTTTTGAGGAGGAAGTTAACATTGACTTATTCCCCCAAAATTATAAGGTCTGGAAAGGAATACTTTAAAATTAAAGAAATCATCATTTTAACCCTTAACAAAATTTTGCCACAAGTTAAGGGTAATCCTCATTTCCTCCTTTGGAACTCTCAACATCTCCCGTTTTAAAAATATCCTGATTAATCTCCAGAAAAAACTAATTATATAATTCCGATGTCCTACCCCTACGTAAATTCTTCTTAAAAAATTAATTATAAACTAAAACCTTAGAGATTATTAACCGTCATGAATATTGCAAATTCAATT
>NZ_SMMB01001181.1 GCF_009711365.1 Xanthovirga aplysinae
CAAGATACAAGTTTATTGAAGGAGATATTTGTAATAGAGGGTTATTAGAATCTATTTTTAAGAATTATGATATCCGTGGTGTGATTCATTTTGCTGCTGAATCCCATGTGGACAATTCAATTAGTGGTCCGGAAGCATTCATAAAAACAAATGTAAATGGAACCTTTACTTTGCTGGATGTCGCTAGAGAGTATTGGATGAGTTCGCCTTTTTATTTTAAGCCTTCATATGAAGAGTGTCGGTTTCATCATATTTCCACCGATGAAGTTTATGGTTCTTTGGGAGAACAAGGTTTATTCACAGAAGAAACTCCTTATGCCCCAAATAGCCCCTATAGTGCTTCAAAGGCATCCTCTGATATGGTAGTGAGAAGTTTTTTTCATACTTTCGGGATGAATGTTGTGACCACTAATTGCTCTAATAATTATGGACCGAAGCAGCATAAAGAAAAATTGATTCCTACTATTATTCGAAAAGCTTTAGCTAGCGAGCCGATCCCAATCTATGGGGATGGTAAAAATGTTCGTGATTGGTTATACGTATTAGATCATTGTAGGGGGATTGATTTGGTCTTCCATAAGGGTGTTTCTGGGGAAACCTATAATGTTGGAGGACGAAATGAAAAGACTAATTTACAAATTGTAAATAAGATATGTAGTATTCTTGACGAATTGAATCCTTTGTCTGGATCAATATCCTACAAATCTTTGATTACTTTTGTAAAAGATAGACCAGGCCATGACAGAAGATATGCAATTGATGCGAACAAAATTGAAAGTCAACTGGGATGGAAAGCAGATGAAAATTTTGAAACTGGGATTGTAAAGACCATACGGTGGTATCTTAGTCGCTAATTGGTAATTGAATTATGCCGCAAGAGGAGGCAAATAAATGGATTGTAATGCTTACAATGGGTATAATGATAACCCTATTGGTAAAAGATAAGGTAAGGCCTTCCTTAGTATTTATTGCTGCTATTGTAATTCTTATTGTTTCAAAAGTAATACCAGTAACCATTCTAGTTGAAAGTCTTGCCAATAAACAGATTTTAACCATTTTTTTGATTATTATCCTTTCTGCAGTTATTCAGCAGAATTTTAATATTCAAAAGGTTTTAGATAGGTTCCTTGCAGGGAGTAAAAACGGAAGAGTTTTCATGTTGAAGATGAATATTGTGGTGGCAAGCATGTCCTCTATTTTCAACAATACGCCTATTGTGATTTTGTTTGTTCCTTATGTATACAGTTGGGCAAAAAGAGTAGGAGTGGAGCCTTCCCGTTTATTGATGCCTTTATCTTTTTCTGCTATATTAGGAGGGATGATTACCATTGTGGGTACATCTACAAATTTGGTTTTAAATGGGTTACTCGAAGCCCAAAAGGAATCTCTGTTAACATTTGGAGATTTTTTTTATTTGGGACTTTTGGTAAGTTTTGTCGGAGTAATATACCTATATTTTTTTGGATATAATATGTTAAATGGGAAAGCCACCTTAGAAGAGGAAATAAAGGAGCACTATAGGGAATATTTTGTAGAGGTGAAAATATCTCCGAACTCCCTTTATAAAGGGAAATCTTTAAAGGATTCCTCTTTGCAAAAACTCAAGGGTATTTGTTTGATTGAGGTGATCAGAGCCGATAAAGTCTTTAACGTGGTAGAGAATTCCTCACTGGAGTTACAAAGAGGTGATCGACTTATCTTTACAGGAAATATGCCCGAAATTATTGAGTTATTAAAGGGAAATCAAGATCTGGAGCTTGCAAAGAATAGTAAATTTGATTTTGCAGATCAAATGAATATTGTGGAGGCTTCATTACCATCAAACTCGATTTTGGAGGGAGTGAAGATAAAGGATTCTGATTTTCGGAATAAATACAGGTCTGTAATTATTGCAGTCCATCGTAATGGCGAGCAATTAAGCGGTAGGATTGGGGAGATAACCTTGAGAAGGGGGGATTTATTATTGTTGGCCAGCAGTGATAATGCCTCAAATTATCTTTTGAAAAAAGATTTTTACCTCCTATCGACAAAAGAATCATTTGAGCTTAAATCTAAATGGAGTAATAATTTCTTTTTGACAGGTTTAGTTTTATCTATTGGGTTCCTCTTACTTGGAACCATTGATCTTTTTTCAACTTTATTGATTTTAACAGCTTTGGCCTTATTCTTAAATATGGTAAGTTTGCAAAAGTTAAAATCAGAAATAGATTTGGATTTATTGGCTATCCTTGTTGCATCCTTAGCCATTGGCGATGCATTTATTTCATCTGGAGCTTCAGGTTTCCTGGCAAGTAATTTTTTAGATTTCATATTGCCATATGGACTTATTCCAGTTTTAATAGGATTGGTTTTATTTACACTTTTAATAACTTCTTTTATTACTAATGTAGCCGCTATCTCTGTAGTTTTTCCTCTTGCCTATTCCATAAGTCAAACATTGGGAATAGAGGGAAAGCCATTGTATTTGGCAGTGGCATTTGCGGCTTCAGCTGCTTTCTTAACTCCCATAGGTTATCAAACAAATTTGATTGTAGCAGGGCCGGGGGGATATGGATTTCGAGATTTTTTTAAAGTCGGAGCACCTTTAACCTTTTTATATCTAGCTTGTAGTTTGCTTTTTATAATTTTTAAATACCAGTTGATCTAGATAATGGATAACGATAATATTATTCCTCATGATCATAAGATCAGGAAGGTCGATCGAAATACTAAATATAAGCATGCCTCGTTTGTGGTTTGGTTTACCGGACTTTCTGGTTCAGGCAAGTCAACGCTTGCAGGGGCCTTGGAAAATAAGCTGTTTGATGAAGGGTACCATACTTATATTTTGGATGGAGATAATGTTCGAAGGGGTCTGAATAAAGATTTGGGATTTTCAGCAACCTCACGGACTGAAAATATCAGGAGAATAGGTGAAGTTTGTAAGTTATTTGTCGATGCAGGAATTATTGTTCTTTCGGCCTTTGTATCGCCTATTGAGGTGGATCGTCAAAAAGTTAGGAATTTGGTAGGAAAGGATAACTTTGTCGAGGTTTTTGTGGATTGTCCGGTTGAGGTTTGTGAACAGAGAGATGTAAAAGGTTTGTATAAAAAGGCTAGGACTGGAGAAGTTAAGGAATTTACTGGAATTAGTTCTCCTTTTGAGAAACCCGTTGCCCCTGATGTTATTATAAAGTCTGACCAACAATCAATTGAAGAGTCTGTCCTGAAGGTTTGTGAGGTGTTAAAATCAAAGATATAAACTTATAGCTAAGTTATTTAAAAATGAGTAAGTATTTTTTAAATCATATTAAAGAATTGGAGGCAGAAGCTCTTTTTGTATTAAGAGAAGTTTTTGCTCAATTTGAAAACCCTGCTATTTTGTTTTCAGGTGGTAAAGATTCTATTGTTGTTACCCATTTAGCTCGAAAAGCCTTTTTTCCAGCAAAAATTCCTTTTACGCTTCTTCATGTGGATACAGGACACAATTTTCCAGAAACTATAGCATTTAGGGATGCTTTAGTAAAGGAATTAGGTGTAAAGTTGGCGGTTGGTTCTGTGCAAGAGTCAATTGATCAAGGGCGTGTCGTGGAAGAAAGGGGTAAAAATGCAAGTAGAAATGCTCTTCAGACAGTGACCTTACTGGATACAATTGAAGAAAATAAATTTGATGTTTGTATTGGGGGAGGCCGTAGAGATGAAGAAAAAGCAAGGGCAAAAGAAAGGTTCTTTTCTCATCGGGATGAATTTGGACAGTGGGATCCCAAAAATCAACGGTCAGAATTATGGAATATTTTTAATGGAAAACATCACCAAGGCGAACATTTTAGGGTATTTCCAATAAGTAATTGGACAGAAATGGATGTTTGGCAGTATATTGATATGGAGAATATTGCTATTCCATCTTTATACATTGCTCACGAACGGGAGGTTGTTTGGAGAGATAATACTTGGCTCCCTTTTTCCGATTTTCTTACCCTTAGATCAGGGGAGAAGGTGGAAAGAAAGCAAGTAAGATTCAGAACCTTGGGAGATATTACTATTACTGGGGGAGTTGAGTCTGATGCTGATTCCCTTGAAAAAATTGTGGCAGAAGTAGCTGCTGCCCGTCAGACTGAAAGAGGAAACAGGGCAGATGATAAACGTTCCGAAACGGCTATGGAGGACAGAAAGAGGGACGGATATTTTTAATAACCAGTTTCGAGTTTAATTTAATTCCATAACATGGACTTTATTTCGGGTTCTTATGTAATTAGTTTTCATCTTTTAAAAGGGGCTTTTATTTCTAATAAGGATATATAATAGTTAAGTAATTTCAGATGGCAAATATAGATAATACTCAACTTCTTCGATTTACAACTGCAGGTAGTGTTGATGACGGGAAAAGCACTTTGATTGGCCGATTGCTCTATGATTCAAAGTCCATTTTTGAAGATCAGTTAGATGCCGTAAAAAGGTCAAGTGAACGTAAAGGATTGAGGCATGTTGAGCTTGCCCATTTGACCGATGGTCTGAAGGACGAAAGGGAGCAAGGAATTACCATTGATGTGGCTTATCGTTATTTTGCAACCCCAAAGCGAAAGTTTATTATTGCAGACACCCCAGGCCATATTCAATACACTAGGAATATGGTGACAGGAGCTTCAACAGCTAATCTCGCTTTGATTTTGGTAGATGCAAGAAAAGGAGTAATAGAACAAACTTGTCGCCACTCTTTTATTGCCTCTCTGTTACAAATACCACATTTGATTGTCTGTGTGAATAAAATGGATCTGGTAGATTACAGTGAAGAGGCATATAATAAAATTGTTGAAGAGTATAAGGAATTTGCAGCAAAACTGGAAATTAATGATATACGGTTCATACCGATTAGTGCGTTGAAAGGTGATAATGTGGTGAATCGTTCGGAAGCCATGTCTTGGTTCAAAGGGTCTACTTTGTTGAATACATTGGAAACTATCCATATAAGTTCAGACCAAAATCATGTGGATTGTCGTTTTCCGGTTCAAACGGTTATCAGGCCGCATAACGATGAATATCATGATTATAGAGGGTATGCCGGCCGAGTGGCCGGTGGAATATTTAAACCAGGAGACGAGGTTACTGTTTTACCTTCTGGTCTTGAATCTAAAATCAAAAGTATTGATACTTTTGATGGAAAGGTAGAAGAAGCTTTTTCCCCCATGGCGGTAACGATTACCCTGGAGGATGAGATTGATATAAGTCGGGGAGATATGATTGTTCGGAGAAACAATCAACCTCAAGTGGCCCAAGGTTTGGATGTAATGATATGCTGGCTGAATAATAAGGGGCCTCAACTTCGTGCCAAATATATTCTTAAACACACTTCAAATGAGGTCCGTGCTGTATTGAAGGAAGTATTGTATAAAGTTGATATTAATACCCTGCATCGTATAGAGGAGGATAAAGAAATCCAGATGAATGATATCTTCCGAGTTAAGATGAGGAGTACTAAGCCTTTGATGATTGATTCTTATCGAAGGAATAGAGTGACTGGAAGCCTAATTTTAATTGATGAAGCAACTAATGAAACGGTTGCAGCAGGAATGATTATTTAATTATTTAGACGAATTTACAGTTCGTGACAAAGATATTTGATGGATCGAGGGAAAATAAAGCCGCTGTTGGAATTGGCAAAAGATGCTGCATTAAAAGCAGGTATTAAGATATTGGAAGTTTACCAAAATGAAGAACTGGATGTGGAATTGAAAGGAGACCAGTCTCCATTAACCAAGGCTGATAAATTAGCACACCAGGAGATTGTTAAAATTTTGGAAAACTCTCCACTTCCAATACTTTCAGAGGAAGGTAAAAATATTCCTTATGAAGAAAGGAAAGGGTGGGAATATTTCTGGATGGTTGATCCTTTGGATGGGACTAAAGAATTTATCAAGAAAAATGGGGAGTTTACCGTAAATATAGCCTTAATTAATGGACAAAAATCCATTATGGGGGTTGTTTATTCACCTGTGCTAAAAAAGTTATACTGGGGCGGAAAGGATTTGGGGGCTTTTATGCAGGAAGGTAATGAGGCTATTATTCAATTGAAAAAGCGAGAAACTGTTGACCTAAGTCAGGAGGGGATTCGAGTAGTTGCTTCTAGGTCACATTTAAATAATGAAACTGAAGAGTTTCTTAGCTCATTGAATAGCCCGGAAATTGTATCTATGGGTAGTTCCTTAAAGTTTATGTTATTGGCAGAGGGAAAAGCGGATGTTTATCCTCGTTTTGCGCCCACTATGGAGTGGGATACGGCGGCAGCTCATGCCGTGATAAATGGAATAGGTTATGTGGTTCGGGATCAATCCGGAAAAGGTGCAGAAGAATTAGTTTACAACAAAGAAAATCTATTGAATCCGAGTTTTTTGGGGATAAAATAAGTTTGGGATATTTTTATAAAATGAGGTTGCTTTGAATAAAATTTAAGCATGATTAAGACAACTATTAAAAAAATGTCTGATGCTTATTTTGACCAGCATTTGTTAGAAATAACAAAAAAGGCAGGGGCATCTTTGGGAATTAAGGTTATTACTATGGTTTTGGCTTTTGCTACTAGTGTATATTTGGGAAGAACATTAGGGGCAGATGGGTTGGGGAAAATTAATTTGGCCAACAAAATTTTATCCCTATTTACTTTGGTGACAGCTTTAGGCTTGGGCGATGTCATTATGAAAGAAGTAGCAATAGGAGGTGAAAAGGGAAATTTTGGATTTGTTCATGCCGTAATTAATCGTTCTAAAAATCTTTCTATCGGCTTTGGACTTTTTTTAACGGTAGGTCTACTTTTGCTAGTTCCTTATTTTTCAATTACTTTTTTTAAGGATCCTTCTTTAAAGTTTCCTTTAACTCTTTTTATTATTGGTTTGATCCCTTTTACTCTAATCAGCTTAAACTCCTGGGCCCTTAGGGGGATGAAATTTACCTGGCAGGCTAATACATTACAGGAGTCCATCGGTACTTTAATTAGATCGGTTGTTATTTTTGCTGTGGGTTTTTTTGGACTGAGCCTTACAGTTGACAATGTGGCCATTATTTATTTAGGGTCTTTTTTTTTAGTCTTTATTATTTCTCAAGGCTATTTGATAAAAACATTTAAACCCGTTGAAAAGAAAAGGGCCTCAGTCAGCAATAGGTATTTATTAAAGACATCTCTTCCCTTACTTGTAGTTTCTTCAATGGGGGTTTTATCTACCAGTACAGATACCATAATGTTGGGGTGGCTGGAAAGTACTGCAGAGGTAGGTTTATATAGTGTAGCTTCAAGGTTAGCATTTTTAACGAACTTCTTATTAATTATTAGTAACTCTATAATCGCACCTAAGATAGCATCTTTATATGCTGAAGGAAAAATTAGGGAGCTTGAATTAATGGTTCAAAAGTTAACTTTATCATTAATAATAGTAGGAATATTTACCCTTTTTTTTTACGTGCTATTTGGGCAACAAATGCTTACATTATGGGGAGAAGAATTTGGATTAGCGAATAAAGTTTTGATTTTATTGGCTATTGGCCAATTTATTAATGTTTGCACCGGAGCTGTTGGTTATTTATTAACTATGTGCGGCTATGAACGTTTATTGGGGAAGGTGTCTATTACGTTTGGTCTTTTAAATATTTTTTTAAACTTCTTTTTTATAAAAATTTGGGGAGCTTGGGGAGCTGCTTTAGCAACTGCAATAACCATAGGGATAGAAAATTTTGCTAAAGCTGTGCTAGTATATAATAGGATGAAAATTATGACTTTACCTTTTTTCTTAATTAGAACATATAAAAAAAGGCAATAGATTATTTAATCCTATCCTTTTGATAAAAATTATTAGTTAAAAGAACCTTATTTAACTTTTAGATCTAATAAGTGTATGATTAATGTTACACAACCTTTTCTTCCTGAGGAGGAGGAATATAAGCAATATATAGAGGGTATTTGGGAACGGAAGTGGCTTACAAATAATGGACCCTTGGTTAATGAGTTAGAATTGAGGTTAAAGAAATTTCTGGGCTTGAGTCATTTATTGTTTGTTACAAATGGGACAATTGCTTTGCAATTTGCCATTAGGGGCCTGGAGCTGAAGGGGGAAATTATCACTACTCCCTTTTCTTACGTGGCGACCACATCTTCTATTGTTTGGGAAAACTGTAATCCTATTTTTGTAGATATTGAGGCTAACTCTTTAAACATCGACCCCTTAAAAATTGAGGGTGCCATTACGGATAAAACTCAGGCAATACTGGCAACTCATGTTTATGGTAACCCTTGTGATATTGATGCTATTCAACGAATTGCAGATAATTATAATTTAAAGGTGATATATGATGCGGCTCACTGTTTTGGAACCAAATACAAGGGGAAATCTGTATTGGAATATGGAGATATTAGTACCATTAGTTTTCATGCGACAAAACTGTTTCATACAATTGAGGGGGGGGCTGTCGTTACTAAAGATCCTCAGTTGTTAAAGAAAATAGCTTTTCTTAGGAATTTTGGTCATAATGGCCCGGAAAGTTTTCAGGGGGTGGGTATTAATGGTAAAAATTCGGAGTTTCATGCTGCGATGGGGTTAGCTAACTTACCTTATGCTAACGATATTCTTGAAAAAAGAAAGCAGGATCATCATTTGTATAATAGTTGGTTAAAGAAATTGGAACTTCAAGATATTTTTATCAGTGATGATGCAACATATAATTATTCATATTACCCTATATTATTTGATTCTGAAGAGGATTGTATAAAAGTTTTTCAGGCCTTGGAAAGAAGCCATATATTTGCCAGGAGATATTTTTATCCACTTTTGTCTTCTCTTAATTATGTAAATCAAATGGCAATGCCAATAGCGGAAAATATATCCAAAAGAATTCTTTGTTTGCCCCTATACTATTATTTATCGAATTCGGAGATAGATATGATCTGTAGGATAATTTTAAGAACTTTAAAATATTAATTAAATGAATTTGGATCAACCTTTTTTTATTCTTGGAAATCCACGTTCAGGGACATCCTTATTTAGGTTAATGCTTAACAGCCACCCAATTTTGTGTATTCCTCCCGAATGTGGATTTGCCCAGTGGTGGTTCGATCGTTATGGGGGGTGGAAAAAAGAGGATAGCACTGACCCTTTGAAAGTAGACCAATTTTTGACTGATTTAGCAGGATCAAAAAAAATAGAGGGGTGGAGAATTGATTATCCTAAATTGAAAAAAATTATTCTTGAGAATTCTCCTCAAAATTATGCAGAATTGTGTGGGATAGTTTATGTTTTTTATGGAAAACAGCAGGGGAAAAACCATATCAAATGGGGTGATAAAAACAATTATTATATAAATTATTTGCCTTTAATTAATAAGATTTACCCCAAAGCGAAATTTATTCATCTAATACGAGATGGAAGGGACGTGGCTTGTTCTTATCTTGATTTGCAAAAGCTTGAAACAAATTCCCGGTACAAACCTGTTTTGGCTTCAAATATCGAAGATATTGCCAGAGATTGGAAGAAAAACATTACCCAAATAGAAAGGCATTTTTCTTTACTGGCTAAAGAAGACTATTTAGAAATTAGATATGAGGACCTGATTAGTAAGCCAGAGCCTACCTTAAAAAAAGTAATGGCTTTTTTAGGAGTTAAATATAGCTCGGATTTATTGACTTTCTATAGATCACAATATTTTGATGAGCCAATTGAGACATTGGATTGGAAGAAAAAGACAATGGGGGAAATAGACAAAAAAAATACTCAAAAATATAGGAAAATTTTTTCTTCCTCTGAAATTGGAAGGTTTAATAATATTTGTGGGAATATACTTTTAAGGTACGGGTATGAAATCTGATGGGTATATGGTAAGCGTGCGATTAATGACCTACAATCATGGCCGTTTTATAAAAAAGGCTATGGAGGGAATTATGATGCAAAAGACCTCATTTCCTGTGGAGGTCGTGGTAGGAGACGACTTTTCTACAGATGATACACTTGATGTAATTAAGTCTTTTAAAGATTCCAAAAATATTCGTATTCGTATTTTGGAGCGTCCCATAGGAGGAGATTATTGGAAAAAGAGAAAAGAATTAGGAAGGTTATATAATTTTCAAAATATACTTGAGAATTGTACTGGAAAATATATTGCTTTATTGGACGGCGATGATTATTGGACAGATCCTTTGAAGCTACAAAAACAGGTAGATTTATTAGAAAGTAATCAAAATCTGGCTATTTCCTGTCATAATGTGAAAATTATTTCTGATGATGTTGACGTTAAAGATGTGGTGTTTTTTGGTGAAAGGAGGGAACATCCCAGGGAATTAACTAATTTTCAAGTTTTATTGAAGGGCAACTATATACCTACCTTGGGTGTAGTTTTTAGGAATAATAACTTTCCTCTACCAGTTGAATTTACAGATTTTCATGTGGGTGATTGGCCTTTACACTTGCTTAATGCTCGGTTTGGAGAAATTCATTACAGTAGAGAATCAATGGGAACATATAGAATTCATGGGCAGGGAATTCATAGA
>NZ_SMMB01001118.1 GCF_009711365.1 Xanthovirga aplysinae
AAAAAACTTTACAATCGTTTGAAACAATTGAAGAAAAAATTGGACTCATGAAATTTTCATACAATTTATCCTTTCCAAAGATGCTCAAAAATAAATGTGCAAACAAGTTTATGTAAGTCAATGATTAATAGACATTAACATAATTTTTGCACCTAAAAAACAAATGTTTAAACGAGTAAATGACTGAAATACAGCATATTATTGTTTAAACACCTTTCTTGATAAAAGTCAATAATTCCCCTTAAAAAAAATTTAATAGTCTTACCTAAAACACCAAATTCTCTCCATTTTCTTTAATAAAATAACCACTTCAATTAGGGAAGGCTTTGAAAAAGGGTTTCACTTTATAAATAAAAGTTACCCAGTTAAGAATGATAGCTACTAACTTGGATTGAAAATATTTATAAGTACTAGTTTGATGATACCAGAACCTTGAATGACAAAAACTCTGAGGGACATTTAATTATCAATCTTAGCTTTAACGATAAGGATGAGAAACTCAAAAGTAAACTGGGCAATGAAATAACATATGTTTAAAAAATAACCCTTTCACCTTTCTTATAGATTAGCTTTCCTTCAAAAGACAACGATTATCACAGCAATTTGATTAATTTTGGCCTTTTAACCCCTTTCCATATGAAAATCCTGGTAATTGCTGAAAAAGAAATGCAGGAGGAATTTAAAAAGAAGTTCTCCTCTACACACAAATATAATTTTGAAACAGGTTATCATTTTGACCCTGATATTCTGAATGATATAGACATAGTATTTGATTGGTTGATCGATGAAAGTTTAGAAAACTTTGAGCTGTATCAGGATTTAGATCACTTAACTGTATTCTGCCATGCCCCAAAAATCAGTCTGGCAGAGATTGCTTTTTTCCATGGAAACCCGTCCTGTACAGTATTTGGATTTAATGGATTACCGACCATGGTAAACAAACCTTCTCTGGAAGTGAGTTTATTAAAACCAACAGATGCAGATCACCTGGAAAAATTAGCAAACGCCTTAGAAACAGATTATTTTTTAGTGGAGGATAGAGTAGGCATGTTTAACCCAAGGTTGATGGCTGTACAAGTAAATGAGGCTTATTTTGCTATGCAAGAAGGGTTAAGTGATTATAATGAGCTGGAAAACAAATTAGATTCTCCTTCCAATCCATTTGAAATATTGCGTACCATTGGGCTTAAAAACATTTATGAGATCCTAGAAGCCATGTATGAAGACACTAAAGATGATCGCTATCGCATTTGCCCTAAATTGAAAAGAGAGTATTTATTTAGTGAATAACTAAAAAGGTATTGGGCTGAATTCAAGGTTTCCTTTTTAAAACCTCAACTTATATATTAGTTAGGAAATCATTCAGTTTAATATCAAATGAAATAATTGTTCCAAAATTAATCACAGGACATACTTATTAATAATGGCTTTTGGGTATGTTCTGTCCCTCTAAACCATTACCCCATTCGATTTCCAAACGAAAATAAAACAATGGCAATAATCGCTGCCCCAAGTGCCATCCAGTGAAACAAATTAATATTCTCTTTAAAAATAATTACCCCCACAATAATTGCCGTGGTAATAATTGATAAAACTGCATACAACACATAATGGCTTGCCCCATAACGAGAATAAAGAATATTAAATCCAAGAAAGGTGATTAATAATCCCGTCCCACTAAGCAATGTCCAAAACCAATTATATTTTAGTATTGCCTTATATTGTGGTGGGCCTAAAATAGGTGCAACTGACAACGCCAACAAAGCCGCTATTAGCGCAGAAATTGCTATAAAGGCAAGATTGTTTGCGGAAATATCCGCTTTCTTTTGACCTGCTGCATACATGGCATTTCCAACAGCAGCAATAAGAGCAAACAATAAAGGACCTACTATTTTCATCTATGGGTAACTTTTGAGAAAAATATAAGCTAATGATAATTTGCCAACATTTATTTTCGCAGCCAATAAACTGGCCGCCATATATAGAATTAACTTTTCTTCAATAAAAATTTCAAAATTATTAAACCCAACAATATTACCCCTTTCAGCGATAATGAGCAAGTGGGTAAAAATCAAAATGTTCCCGTATAATAAAAATGAATGTAAAAAGCTTTAGAGAATTAAAAGTTAAACATAATTAAAGTGTAAGGGAGGTATTTTTAAACAATGACTCCAGCAAGTTTTTCAAAAAAGGGCTATTTTCTTTATGTAATTAGGATACAGAATTTTGTGAAATGAGTCGATCCACAGCCTCTTTTATTTTAGTATTATTTTTTTGTCTTTCAAGAATAAAAGGTTTGGCCGCTCTTTCCTTGCAAGAAATGGCCGGACACCGTTCACAGGTTTCATTTACTTCACGGGTTTTAATTGCAGGATCATTCCAAAATTTCACTTTCTTTTTAAAGTTATTATTCAGCATGAAACCAATAGACAGGCTATTCCTTTTTTGAGCAAGGGCTAAAACCAGGTACTCATTTTCAGAATCAATATATTTCGATTTCTGTAATCGAAATATAGGTTGCTGGGCATTCCAACCCTCTTGTTCTAACTCCTCCAAAATGGTTAAGGATACCCACCTTCTACAATAGTGCTCATTTAGGGCCGTTCCATGAGGATTATGCAATCCAGATAAATGGATCTCTTTGGTTAAATGAAAAGACTCTTCCTCCGGCTGATAATTAAAGCGCAAAAAGAATAGTTCATTTAAACCAAAATACTGAGGTGATATATGGGTAATTCTATGCATAAATGTCTCAGGTGTTGCCGAGTATTTTTGCATCATCTCCACCAATGGCTTTTCGGAAAAGTGTTCCTTTTCAAAAAAATGTTTAAGATCATTTATAAAGCTGTCCTGAGGAATAAGAATCGCTGAAGCAAAATAAGATGCTTTAAAATTATTCAAGACCTGATCAAAAGAATCCACCGCCACCCAGGAGGAAGTAAATGGCCGGTTCTTTAATTTCATGAACTGAAAGCCAAGTTCTTTCCCGAAAATAAACGCTCGTTGCCTACTATTTAATTCAGGATTCAATAAAAGGGTGGGGCTGGATCCAGGAAGAAGTACGGAGCGTAATGAACTAAGTGATTCATCCTGAACTAACTCCTCCTCATTTATTTGATAATTAAATTCTTGGGTTAATAGATCCTGAAGTATTTTATCATCCAATAATTTATCTTCTTTTAAATCAAATTTTTGGAAAAATTCCTTTGCTTTTTGTTCTATCTCAGGAAAATAGTTGTCGTGCATTTCTTGATATGACCTCAGCACCGAAAAATAAAAGCGTTCCACGGTCATATCATAATTCCTATTAATTTCTATTAAGGTGCTGATAAAGGCACTTAATTTGGTGGGCGCATTGGAAAGAAGCTCTAATAAATCTCCCACCTCTATACCAAAAACCTCAAAGGGAAGATCATTCAAAATATTGGAATGCAGCAATTCACTAATGGGAGCCAGTTTTTTATTAAGTTTTAAGGAAACCAACCAATCATAACTAACCCCAAAAACCTGGGCCAGGGCCATTATCTTTTCCGCCTTTGGTCTTTTTTTTCCCTTCTCAATCTCATTTAGATAAGAAACAGAAATTCCACTTTGTTTGGAAACTGATGAAAGAGACATTTTCTTTTCTTGCCTCAATTGCCTGACCTTCAATCCAAAAATTAATCGAATATTTTCTTCCCTGATATTCACGCCTAAAAAAGTGATTTAACTGCTCTAATGTACGCATTTTTTACGGAAAAGATGTGATTTGCAAAAATTCGATTTTAGCGAATTTAAATAAAAAGCGAAAATTCGCTTGTTTATTAAAATTCGCCAATCTATATTTAACTCATTCATTTACAAACTAAAATACTTTATCCCATGAATTCACAAACCACCTCCACTAAAGGGGTCACCATAAAAGGCCCTTTAGTGCCCGCCTATGAAAAAATCTTAACCGATGATGCTATTCGCTTCCTGGTTGATCTTCACAGAAAATTTGAAGCCCTCCGAAAAAACCTGCTTTTAGAAAGAGAAAAAGTTCAACAAGAAATTGAGAAGGGTAATTTTCCAGATTATCCTCAGGAAACGGCGGTTGTTCGAACAAGTGACTGGATAGTGGCCCCCATTCCTGCAGATTTGCAGAATAGAAGAGTAGAAATTACCGGCCCTGTTGACAGAAAAATGATCATCAACGCCCTAAACTCTGGCGCCAAAGTTTTTATGGCGGATTTTGAAGATGCCACCTCCCCAAACTGGAAAAATGTAATGGAAGGACAGGTCAACCTTCATGATGCAATACGACGGAAAATTGATTTTCAAGCCCCAAATGGAAAATCTTATAAATTGAGGGAAAACATTGCTGTATTAAAAGTCCGTCCACGAGGCTGGCATTTGGTTGAAAAACATTTCTGGGTAGATGGAGAACCTATTTCTGCCTCCTTATTCGATTTTGGGCTCTATTTTTTCCATAATGCCAAAGCCCTTTTAGCTAAAGGCAGTGGTCCTTATTTCTATTTGCCAAAACTAGAAAGCTACAAGGAAGCCCGTTTGTGGAATCAGGTTTTTGAACATGCCCAAAAGGAATTAGATCTTTCCAAAAGAACCATAAAAGCCACTGTCCTAATCGAAACCATTTTAGCGGCCTTTCAAATGGATGAAATTCTGTTTGAACTTCGAGATCATATAGTCGGACTAAATGCAGGTCGTTGGGATTACATTTTTAGTGTAATCAAAAAATTCAAGAAATACCCAAAATTCATAATGCCTGACCGAAGTCAGGTTAGTATGGAAGTTCCTTTTATGCGTGCCTATGCCCAATCATTGGTAAAAGTATGTCACCGCAGGGAAGCCCATGCCATTGGTGGAATGTCCGCCTTTATTCCTGCCAAAGAAGAGGCGGTAAATCAACTGGCAATAAACAAAGTACAAGCCGATAAAAGATTGGAAGCTACAAGTGGGTACGATGGTACATGGGTAGCACATCCATTCCTAATTCCAATCGCTAAGGAAGAGTTTAAAAAGGTTCTTGGACAAAAACCCCACCAAAAAGAAGTCAAAAGAGAAGATGTACAGGTAAAAGCCTCGGATCTGTTGAACGTCACCATAGATGGGGGAAAAATAACAGAGGCTGGCCTCCGAACAAACATAAATGTAGGCATTCTCTATATAGAGTCGTGGCTGAATGGTACTGGAGCAGCAGCCCTGTACAACCTAATGGAAGATGCTGCTACAGCCGAAATTTCCAGAGCCCAAGTCTGGCAATGGCTCCACATTGAAGGGACTATTCTAGATGATGGTCGAGCTATTACCCTAGAACTTTATAAATCATTTCTTGAGGATGAAGTAGAGAAAATAAAAATGCTTTTGGGAGAGAACAGAGTATCTGAGGGCAATTTAAAGCATGCCGTCTCATTATTTGATCAATTGGTCAGGAAAAAAGAGTTTGAAGAATTCCTTACGCTTTCAGCCTATGAACTCCTTTAACCCTTGTCATTTACAGGAAACACATCAAATACTTTTTAACAATTAATAACCATGAATAAGCAAGAAAGAATTGAAAGTTTGATTTCAGATTGGGTATCAAATCCACGGTGGAAAAACATCACCAGAAATTATACAGCAGAAGAAGTAGTAAATCTCCAAGGGAGCGTTAAGATTGAACACTCAATAGCAACCCAAGGAGCAATAAAGTTATGGCAAAAACTCCATACCGAAGATTTTGTAGCAGGTTTAGGGGCTCTAACCGGAAACCAAGCAGTACAACAAGTTCAAGCGGGCTTAAATGCCATTTATTTAAGTGGGTGGCAAGTAGCTGCAGATGCTAACCTTGGGGAAAGCATGTATCCAGATCAAAGTCTTTATCCAGCCAATAGCGTACCAGCAGTTGTCAGAAAAATTAATAATGCTCTTTTAAGAGCCGATCAGATTCAATCTTTGACGGGCTCTGGGGAGGTGGACTGGATGGCTCCAATTGTTGCTGATGCCGAAGCAGGGTTTGGAGGAAATCTCAATGCTTTTGAATTAATGAAGGCAATGATAGAGGCAGGTGCTGCAGGCGTGCATTTTGAGGATCAATTGTCCTCTGCTAAAAAATGCGGGCATTTAGGAGGGAAAGTATTGGTCCCAACTCAAGAAGCAATCAATAAATTAGTGGCAGCTCGTTTAGCCTCAGACGTTTTGGGAGTACCCACAGTTCTAATTGCACGTACAGACGCAGATGCAGCCAATTTAATCACCAGTGATATTGACCCTAGAGATGAGAAGTTTATCATTAGTAAGGAAAGAAGTAGCGAAGGGTTTTATCACGTTCGAAATGGAATTGAACAGGGAATTGACCGAGGCCTCTCCTATGCCCCTTATGCGGATTTACTATGGATGGAAACTTCTCATCCAGACCTAGGACAAGCTAAAGAGTTTGCTGATGCTATTCATGCAAAATATCCTGGAAAATTGTTGGCATACAATTGTTCTCCTTCATTTAATTGGGCCGCTAAGTTATCTCCTCAAAAAATGAGAGTTTACAGAGAGAAATTAGCAGAAATGGGATATAAATTCCAGTTTATAACTCTGGCAGGATTCCATGCCTTAAATACTTCCATGTTCGAGTTGGCAATGGCCTACAGGGATCATGGCATGTTAGGCTATTCGGAATTACAACAGAAGGAATTTTTACTGCAAAAAGAAGGGTTTAAAGCGGTAAAACATCAGGCTTTTGTGGGAACGGCATATTTTGATGCTATCCAACATACCGTTTCAGAAGGAAAAGCCTCAACGGCTGCTTTGGCGGGATCTACCGAAGAAGCTCAGTTTTAATATTAGAACCAGAGACAAGGCAAGCCTTGTCTCTACCTCTTAACTATAATTTACCTTCAATTAAGCGCATTAACTTTTCCAGATTTTTTTGATCAATTTCATCGAAATCGTTCAACTGGTCACTGTCCACATCTAAAATCAATGCAACTTCTTCGTTTTTAAAAGCAGGCAGCACAATTTCAGATTTAGAATCCGAGCTACAGGCAATATGACCTGGAAATTCATCTACATTTTCTACTAACACAGTGCGTTTTTCTGACCAAGCCGTACCACACACTCCTTTTCCCTTTGCAATCCGTGTACAGGCAATAGGTCCTTGAAAAGGGCCTAGCACTAATTGAGCTTCCTTTACCACATAGAACCCAACCCAAAAAAAATTCATCCCATATCGCAGGGCCGCTGCAATATTGGATAAATTAGCAACCAAATTATCTTCATAACTAATAAGCGCCTCAATTTGAGGCAAAAGACTGTCGTAGCGTTCTTGTTTATCTGTCGAAGTCGACACTATCAGATTCTCCGCCATAGGTTTCTATAAATTAATATAATTTTAAATCTCCTTTACACCTTTCACCATTTTGGCTTAAAAATAAAAAGTTGGTCATTATCAATACGAAAGCGATCAACCAAAGTTCCATTTAAAATTGGAGCAGCTATCCCTTTACCAAAAGTTGTAGGGGCTTTAAAAACTCTGGCTTCATCCCACAAACCTTTTTCAATAAACTTATTTAACAAACCAGAACCCCCTTCTACAATAAGCGACTGTTGTTTTCTTTTAAAAAGGTCATTTAGCATATCTTCCAAAAAATCTTTGCCTTCTAAAGCTTGGAAAAGCAGGTTTACCTCCTCTCGATTTTCCTTTAAATTATAACAAATTGTGGGTTGACTTCTATCAAAGAGTTTTAACGTGGGGTTAAGCTTAAGTTGACGATCAATTACAATTCGTAAGGGATCCTTGCCAGACCAATCTCTGACATTCAACTGAGAATCATCAAACTGAGCAGTATTTGAGCCTACAAGAATGGAATCTTCTTCTGCCCGCCATTTGTGCACCAATTGGCGGGAGAATTCATTGCTGATCCATTTGGAATCATAATTTTCTCGGGCAATAAAACCATCAGCGGTTTCAGCCCATTTCAGAATGATATAGGGTCTCTTCTTTTCTAAAAAGGTAAAAAACCGACGATTTAACTTTAGGCATTCCTCTTCTAAAACCCCAATTTTCACTTCAATTCCAGCAACTCTTAGTTTTTCAATTCCCTTTCCACCTACCTCAGGATGGGTGTCCTTACAGCCGATGACCACACGTTTTACCCCACATTTAACCAACAAATCCGCACAAGGTGGAGTTTTCCCAAAATGAGCACAAGGTTCCAACGTTACATAAACTGTACTTTTTGGTAGTAAATTTTTGTTGGGCACGGCATTCACAGCGTTCACTTCAGCATGTGGTCCACCATATTGCTGATGCCATCCTTCTCCGATTATTTTATTTTCATAAACAATCACACAACCTACCATTGGATTTGGACTGACATTTCCTCTTCCATTTGTGGCCAGTTCCAGGGCACGCTGCATAAAAATATGATCACTGTTTTTCATATAAGTAGAAAATACCCGTAAAAGTAAATTTGAAAAACCCCTCTAAAGGGTATTTAAAAAACGAAATTATAAGCATTATAAACTTTTCGAAAGTAAAAAGTTAATTTTGTAGGATTA
>NZ_SMMB01001291.1 GCF_009711365.1 Xanthovirga aplysinae
AAAAAAAATATTTAAATATGTAGTTTTCTTCAATTTTAAATACACTTGAATCCTTACACCTCACCAACAATTGTTCGATTGTACGAAAACTTTTAAACGCTGGTTTTAATAAATTATCATAATACACCTTTCTTCTTTTCACTCTTCCCCCTTTTAGTTACTTTATCGAACCACAACAATTCCCAACAATCGAGCAATTTCCATCTCTTTATTTTTCAAGGCAGTATGAATTTGTAAGATGTCCTGTTGCTTTTCCTCATCATTAAGGGCAATTTTTAATTCCTGCATATTTTCCGAAATCAGTTTTTGCAAAACCCTTAATTTTAAACGCAATACATTGCTAAAAGCCACATGATTAAGGATTTCAGCTTCTTCCGGAACGTAAATTTGAAATTTTTCTTTCCAATTTTGACTTACTTCGTATCGCTCGGCCAAGAGATCAATTACTTCTTGGCGAATATGCTCCGATGAATTTCTTATCAAATAATCCCCATCAATTCCTTCTCCCTTATCTAGATGATCTTTAAATAAAGAGATAATTTCCTGATAAATGGGAGTTTCAAAGTTTACATCCTCCACTTCCTCCAGTAAATACTGATAAAGGTATGCGCCCTCCTCAATAGGATTTAGCCCATATACTATCAGCAAACGTACAGTTTCTCTCTCCTGCAAGCGTACTGCATCAGGCAATCTTTTTTGAACATTGGGCTTGCTCTTTACTTCTGCAACAGCCGGATGTGAAACCGAGCTGTTTTCCCTAAATTCATTGCTCCTTTGCCGCTCTTTCTCTTTTTTAAAAAGAAGCTTATCCTGCTCCTCAATCAGTAACTGCTCATCTAATGACAGAAGTTCGGCACACTGTTTTATATAAACAGATCTTTTTATAGAATCAGGAATACGAGCAATACTTTGCACAATTTCCCGAATGGTTTCTACCTTCTTTATTGGATCATCTGTGGCATCTTGGGTCAACACTCCTACCTTGAAGGATATAAAATCCTGCGCATTTTCATTCAAAAAAGCTTGATAGGCCGTAGAACCAAATTTTCTGGCATAGGAATCCGGGTCTTCGCCATCCGGAAAAGCAACTGCTTTCACATCCAAACCACCTTCTAGGATCATATCAATCCCTCTTAGTGAGGCCTTCAAGCCGGCGGTATCCCCGTCGAACAGGACGGTAATCGTATTGGAAAATCGGGAAATCAAACGAATTTGGTCTTCAGTCAATGAAGTACCAGAGGAAGCCACAACGTTTTCAATTCCGGCCTGGTGCATGGAAATCACATCAGTATACCCCTCTACCAAATAGCAGTTATCTTTTTGACGAATAGCTTGTTTTGCCTGATAAATTCCATAAAGAATATTACTCTTATGGTAAATAGCCGTCTCCGGTGAATTAAGATATTTGGGTTGTTTTTTTGAAGACGTTAAAATCCTAGCACCGAAAGCAATAGCTTTTCCCGAAATATTATGAATAGGAAAAATCACCCGGTTTCGGAATCGGTCATACGTTTTATTTTCCTTTCGGATAATTAGTCCTGCTTTTTCTAGCAGATCAAGGCTGTGGCCTCTCTTTTTAGCTTCTTCTAAAAGGCCATCCCAGGCTTCAAGACTATAACCTAAATCGAATTTCTCTATAATATTTTGAGTGAATCCACGCTCTTTGAAATAACTAAGACCAATACTTCGGCCTTGTGCATGATTCAATAGATTTGATGAAAAATATTCCTGCGCAAAATTCGAAACGATATAAAGGCTTTCTTTCTCATTCTGATGTCGTATTTGCTCATCGGACTGGGGTTCATCCTCTATTTCAATTCCATATTTTTCAGCAAGGTATTTAATAGACTCCCCAAAAGTGGACCCTTCAATGTCCATAATAAACTGGATAGCATCTCCTGATTTACCACATCCAAAACACTTATAAATGCCTTTTGAAGGGGATACAGAGAATGAAGGAGACTTTTCATTGTGAAATGGGCAGCAGGCCCACATATTTTGACCCTTTTTCTTTAAAGAAACAAAATCACCTACCACTTCCTCAATGGCCACCCTACTATGTATTTGATTTATTGTATCCTGCGAAAAATTCAATTTCAGTACCTTTCTGGTAAATGCCGCATATTGCTAAGCCTCACCATTTCCTAATGCTTAAAAAAATGAGATTCCTTCCCATCAATGATTATGATTGGACACTCTATAGGAAGAAACTCCAATCAAAGATAAAGGCATTTCATTTCCCGACAAAATATTTCACATAAATGGCCTTAAGCTAAAAAGACGTTTATTACAGAAAGAAATTGTTTACCAGCCTCCCTAAACCAGATATTTTTAATTTTAGCTCAACAAAAAATATACTTGCAAATGTTAATTTCAGGGTTAAACCTGGTCTTAGCGATTTTCGGCCAAAAAATGTTGCAATTTCTCATCCACCCTGGAAACCTAATCAAAGATTAAAAAAGAAATTTCAGCATTAGTTATAATTTTCGATAACTTTGCAACGAAAAACACCCCAAATCCGTTATTTTTGACGTTAAATTACAATCATTTGATAAGGAAGCCGAAGCATTTAAGCTTTTCCTTTATCAAATAAACAAATCAGTAAAAACTGATTCTATTAAGATGACAATTACAAAAGAACAGATATTAAAAGCACTTCGGACGGTAGAGGATCCTGACCTTAAAAAGGATTTGGTTACTCTGAATATGATTGAAGACATTCTTATCGAGGGGAAAAAGATATCCTTTACGGTTGTTTTAACCACTCCTGCCTGTCCGTTAAAAGAAGTTTTAAGGAAAAATTGTGAGCAAGCAATTTATGATTTAGTAGATAGTAATTTAGAAGTTTCCATTAACTTCACCTCAAACGTAACATCCGTTCGGGATAGCGCTCCAATCCTGCCAAAGGTCAAAAACATTATCGCCATATCTTCTGGAAAAGGAGGTGTAGGAAAATCGACTGTTACCTCCAATTTGGCCATAGCTTTAGCCAAAAGTGGCGCTAAGGTAGGATTAATCGATGCAGATATTTTTGGCCCTTCCATACCTACCATGTTCAAATGTGAGCATGAACACCCCAGTGTGGTACAACAGGATGGCAAGAATTACATAGTACCCATTGAGCAATACGGAATAAAATTGATTTCCATTGGTTTTCTTTCTCCTGCTGAAAATGCTGTAATTTGGAGAGGTCCAATGGCCAGTTCAGCCCTTCGCCAATTTATAGCGGATACCGATTGGGGTGAACTTGACTATTTATTAATTGACCTACCTCCTGGTACTTCCGACATCCATTTGACCTTGGTACAAACGGTGCCAGTTACAGGAGCCATAGTGGTAACCACCCCACAAAAAGTAGCCTTAGCCGATGCAAAAAAGGGATTGGCGATGTTCAAACAACCTCAGATTAATGTTCCGGTGTTAGGAATCGTAGAAAATATGGCCTATTTTACACCAGAAGAACTTCCCGAAAATAAATATTTTATTTTTGGAAAAGAGGGAGGAAAAAGCCTAGCCGAAGACCACGATCTCCCACTATTAGGACAAATTCCTTTAGTACAAGGAATCCGAGAAAGCGGAGACAATGGTTATCCGGCCGTTATGAAAGAAGGACCGTCCGCTGACTCTTTCCAGAAATTGGCAGAAGAAGTAGCTCGACAAGTAGCCATAAGAAATGCCAATTTTGAAAAAACCCAAAAAGTTGAAATTAAACCTTAAGATAATCCGATGGAAAGTAAATCTTCCCTTACACCTGAACTTAAAGAAAAGATTGAAAAGGCCTTGGATAACATTAGGCCTTACCTAGAGGCTGACGGCGGAAATGTAAAAATCGTTGATGTCAATGAAGACATGGTTTTACAGCTTGAACTATTAGGTGCCTGTGGCACTTGTCCAATGTCACCTATGACTCTAAAAGCTGGAGTAGAAGAAGCTATTAAGAAAGCTATTCCAGAAATCAATGCGGTTCAGGCCATTAATTTGACAACTACCGAAAGCTAATATTTATTTATCATTTGAAAATGATAACAAATTAAAATTTAAGCTTTTAAATTATTAAATCTCAATTGAGGCTAATTAATTGAAAGTAAAAGAAACAGAGCAATAAATAATGGGAGAAAGGGATTTTACCTTTTCTCCTTTTTATTTTGATTTAAGCTTTTAAAACTTGTCAAAATTAGATTTCTATTTAAAATGAATGAATTTTAAGACCTCTTTTTAGTTTTAGGAATCTTAAAATGCAGACTATATTATTTCATAAAGCCATTTCAACGTTAAATATTGAAAAAACAGATTCTGATTATAGTTCACATTTGGAAAAATCATTTTAAATCGCATTGAATTATCCTAATTGGTAAAAATGAGCGTTCAATTTTATTACTAAAGGAAAAAAAGAACTATTCATGTTAAAATTTTAGCATGAAAATTGCGTAGAAACCGGTATTTAATTTATTTAGAGAGGGCATTGATTAACTAGGAGTCTTTTCTCCTTTCGTTAATTCCTTATATTTGCAGTAATGAAAGTAGGAATATTTTTTGGAGGCCAATCAAGAGAAAGGGAAATTTCTTTTGCTGGAGGTCGAACAGTATACGATAACCTGGATAAGTCACTTTTTGAGGCCATTCCAGTATTTGTGGATAGTTTAGGAAATTTCATTTTACTAGATTGGGAATACGTTTACAAAGGAACTATTCGTGACTTTTACCCCCCAACCACTGCCCAAGCCAACAGTACCAAGAACTTTCAATTATATATTGAACATTTGGGGACCTTAGATTCCAAGGAGCAACAGGCCATTATCAATCAAGTTGGCCGCAAGGTTTCTCCAGATGAATTCAAAAACTTGTTCAATTTTGCTTTCTTAGCTCTTCATGGACCTTATGGAGAGGATGGAAACTTACAAGGATTATTAGAATGGTATGGTATCCCTTATTCGGGGAGTGGAATTTTGCCTTCCTCAATCGGGATAGATAAAATTGCTCAAAGAAGAATTCTGGAACAAAATGGTTTTGACGGGCCTAAACATCAAACCCTGACCCGTTCACACTGGATTTCGATGAAGGAAAAAGCCCCCTATTTTGAGCAACTTAAAAAAGAACTAGGTCTGCCATTTGTCATCAAAGCCCCACATCAAGGTTCATCCATAGGTGTTTCTGTGCTCCAGCAAGACAATTTTGATGCTTTTAAGGAGGCTGTGACTAGGAGTTTATTTATAAAGACCATCTCACTTCAGGATTGGAAACAACTGGTCGAAAAAGAAAAAATACAAACTATTAGTCAACTTATTGACATTAGAGAGGGAATTGGATTACCAGCCTATTGTGACAATCAATTGATTGAACACCCAGAGCATTTATTAAGTTTTCTGGACGAAAAGGCCTCAGCCGGAGAAATTCAATGTGAACTCACCCCATTAGATACTGAAGAAGAAATTTTGTTGGAGTCCTTTATTGATGGAAAAGAATTCTCCTGTATTGTTATTCAAGATGAAAAAGGTAATCCTATTGCTCTTCCTCCAACCGAAATCATAAAAAGGAATCAACTCTTTGATTATCGCTCCAAATACCTGGCAGGAATGTCCCGAAAGGTGACTCCAATTGACCTACCGCACAAACAAATTGAAGATATTCGTAAAGAATGTAGTCGTCTTTTTAAAGTACTTAACTGTAATGTTTACGCCCGAATAGATGGTTTTATCACGTTGAATGGGCAAATCTTCCTGAACGACCCAAATACCACATCGGGAATGCTGCCTTCAGCTTTCTTTTTCCATCAGGCGGCAGAAATCGGGTTAAACCCCTCTCAATTTCTAACCTATATTATCCGAACCTCTCTTAATGAAAGGATAAAAACTGGTAAACGAAATTTTGAACTAAGAAAAAAGCTTCAACAATTAGACCAAGAAATTCTTTCATTAGGTAAAAAAGAAACTACAAAGAAGAAAGTGGCGGTAATAATGGGTGGCTTTTCTTCTGAAAGACACATATCGGTTGAAAGTGGAAGAAATATTTATGAAAAGCTTTCCTCTTCCACCAAATATGAACCCATTCCTATCTTCTTAAGTGGAAGTTTGGAAAATCACGATCTTTTCATCCTTCCTGTCAATATTATGTTAAAAGATAATGCAGATGACATTAATGAAAAAATATTGACATACAAGGAGCGAAATCAACACCCGGTTATTGAGGAAATCAGAAAAGAAACTCTGGATATCACACATAAATATGCAGGTCAAGATCTTCTGGATTTACGACAAATTAATTATAAGGAGTTATCCGAATTAGTTGATTGTGTTTTTATTGCATTACATGGAAGACCAGGGGAAGATGGAGCCATTCAACAGGAATTAGAAAAATACCACTTACCGTATAATGGTTCGGGAATTAGTAGCTCTCAACTCACCATCAATAAATTCAAAACCAACGAGTTATTAAAAGCTCATGGAATCCAGGTAGCTATGCATCGTCTCGTGCAGCAATCGGAATGGGAAGCTAATCCCGATAAAGTAATTATGGAGATAGAAAACAATTTCACTTATCCATTTATTACCAAACCAGCTGATGATGGTTGTAGTTCTGCCGTAAAAAAGATCAAAAACAGGGACGAGCTCAAAGCATTTGCAACATTAATGTTTCGAAATACGGAACAACTTTCCCATGAAGAAACACAGGTATTAAAGTTAAAACACAATGAAGAATTCCCTATAAAATCCTATTTCCTTTTGGAAGAGTTAATTGAAAAAGGAAAAGAGGCCAATCATTTTCTTGAAATAACAGGTGGGTTGCTGACACAGCGTAATAAAGAAGGGAAAATTCAATATGAAATATTTGAACCTTCCGAAACATTGGCTACCGGTGAAGTACTTTCTTTAGAAGAAAAGTTTTTGGCCGGAGAAGGACAGAACATTACCCCTGCCCGTTTTTCAAAGGATTCAAACTCACAAAATCACATTAGTCAACAAGTACGATCAGAGTTGGAGAAGGTGGCTAAAATTCTCAATATTGAGGGTTATGCTAGAATAGATGCCTTTGTAAGGATCTTTGAGGATGGAAGGGCTGAAACTATTATCATAGAAATAAATTCATTACCGGGAATGACACCGGCAACATGTATTTTTCACCAGAGTGCAATCAATGGTTATAAACCCTTCGAATTTATTGATGCTATTCTGGAATACGGATCAACTAAAGAACTAAGTAAGGCTTAATGATGAATATTAAATTTAACTCTTGGAAAGGACTATTATTTAATTTGACCCTAATATTGGCTTTAGGGACTTCTGTTGTTCTTGGATTCTTTTATTTATATCTTCCCTCAGAAACCCATCATAAGGAAACCATTACGGTTCCAAATTTGGTAGGAAGACCGTTGGAGGATGTAGAACGTTTCCTCAAAGACCGAAACCTTCAGTTTGTGGTTACCCAAGATTCTGGCTATTCTACCAATTATAGTCCCCTTTCGGTACTTCAACAAAATCCTAAAGCGGGCTTTAAAGTAAAGGAAAACAGGAAGATTTATATTTCCCTGAATGCAAAAACCCCTCCAATGATAGGCATGCCCAACCTAATAGATGGATCATTAAAAAATGCCAAAATGATTTTGGCTAGTTATGGCCTGGAAGTAGGTAATTTGCAATATGTTCCTGATCTTGCAGAAAATGCAGTATTATCACAGTTATATCTGGGCAAAAAGATCAAACCAGGTACGCGTATAGCAAAAGGATCATCTATTGACCTAGTAATTGGGGACGGTTTAAGTAAACAAAACTTCGAAATGCCTGATTTAACAGGAATGGATCAGGAAGAGGCCAACTTTAATATCCAGGCACTTTCCCTACAAACGGCTAGCGTCACCTTTGTTCCGGCACAGGATAGCCTGAATATACCAGGAACAATTTTCCAGCAAAACCCCTTGGCTGGTGAAAAAGTAAGAGCAGGGCAATTAGTTGATTTATGGATAATAGAAACCGATAGTACGACTTTGGAAGATAGCCCTTCAGATAATATATCAATCACTAATTAGAAAATTATCGTTGAATGAAAATTAAAGGGTATCTTATTGCTTTGTTTTTACATACAGGTCTTACTTTTAGTGGCGCCCCACTATGGGCGCAACTTCTTGAAGTTCCACTATCCAAAGAAAAACCGAAAAACGGGGTACCCTCCCGATCCAATGAAACTGATATTTTTCCCTTTTGGGATGATTTCTCCTCGGGAAATGAACTAATCTCCCAGCGATGGGAGGAAAGTAATGTTAGAATTAGTGGAGATTTTGGCATCAATTCTCCAAGTATAAATCATGTCGTATTTAATGGGGCTGATAAGTCTGGTGTCCCATATAGTAATGATCCAACCCGTATTGGCCCTGCGGACACTTTAACTTCAAAACCTATTGATATTAGTGCTTTCAATGTAGATGATAATCTTTATTTGAGCTTCTTTTGGCAACTCAAAGGAAGAGGAAATACCCCAAACCCTGAAGACTCTTTGGTATTAGAATTTCGCCACAAAGATGCAGATTCTTCCCATGGATGGAAAAAAGTGTGGTTCAAAAACGGAACAAATGATCAAATAGAAGAAGAGTTCAATCAGGTATTAATTCCCCTTAATCAAGAGGATTTCTTCCACTCCAATTTTCAATTTCGTTTCCGAAATTACGGACACCTGGGAGGAGAACTAGACGATTGGTTAGTAGATTACATTTATCTGGACAAAAACCGAAGTCCTAATGACCAAACTTATTTGGACAGGGCTTTAAGTAGCAGGCCCAGTAGTATCTTTAAAGAATTCACAGCCATACCGGCCAACCATTTTTTCTCTGATCCCGAAAGCTATGTGGGTCCAATTAACATAGAATTTAATAATCTTGACAACCAGCCGCAGCCCGTAGAAATAAAAGCTTTATTAATTGATAAAGTCACGCTGGACACACTGGATATAATGACAAGAGATGCTGATGGAGATTCTTACGTCCCCAATCCCCCACCTCAGAGTCTGGAGCGCAGATTGATCGAAATAAATCCTATAAATGCAACCGCAATTCCAAATGAAGAAGACCCAGAGACTGGAAGTAAAACAAGCGTAGAATTAGAAACATTGGTATTTCTCAGTAAATCAGGGGATACTCTTTTATTGGATAACTCCAATGGTCAAAACACCTATTACCAAACCGTTGACTTTCGTTCAAATGACACAATTCGCTCTGATTTCTATTTAGATGACTATTATGCATATGATGATGGAACCGCCGAATATGCAGCTGGAATAAATCAAAATAGTGGAATGTTGGCTTACCAATTTATAATCAAGGAAAGTGGTTATATTGATCATATTGACATAAATTTTGCACAAACTGGTGAAAATTATTCCGGCGTCCCTATTGATTTAATGGTGTGGAAGTCTTTAGAGGATGAAAGTCAACAAAACGCTTACACCCAAAGTGCAACTGTAAATTATGCTGGACAGGACGGTTTTATTTCTTATGACCTGCACCGACCGATATGGGTAGAGGACACTTTTTACATCGGCTATAGACAATACCTTGATGACTATCTGTTGGTAGGCCTTGACAAAAATACCAATACGGGTGAAAAGATCTTTTTTAATACCATGGGCAAGTGGCAATCCAATGAAAAGGTTCAAGGAAGTTTATTACTTAGGCCTGGGTTTGTTTCCGACATTTCTACAATTACAGGTACTGAGCCGGAAATTTCTAATGAAATTCTGATTTTCCCTAATCCAACCGAAGGCCCAATACATATTAATGGCCAATTTAATAAGATTAAAATTTATGACATGAACGGTCGTTTTATTAAATCTATTGAAGGTATGGGTTCAACTAGCCAACCTATTGATCTTAGTTCCTTCAACAAGGGCCTTTACCTTCTTCAAATAAGTATTGGAAACAAAATTTATCAAAAGAAAATAATATTAGAGTAAATATTTAAAAAGGGATTCACCTTAAGAGCATATTTAAAAATTTTCTAATGGCTGTAAATGGTTTTTAAAAAGCATGATTTTGGTTTGTTTTTTCACCAGTAACATAAGGCTACAGGTTCAAAAAGGGCTTCAATCAACCTTTCATAACTCCATTTTTCCTTCAAAACAAAATATTTAAACACGCTCTATCACGTCCCTAATTAATTAAAAACGACAAATTTTAGTTATGAGTGAGATAACAGTAGCCGAATTAAAAGAAAGACTGGAGAAAAATGAGGAGCTAATCATTATTGATGTCAGAGAAGAATGGGAGCATGAAGAGGTCAATATAGAAAATACACGAAATATTCCTTTAGGAACCATTCCCCAACATTTGGAGGAATTATCTTCCTTAAAAGAAAAGGAAATTATTCTTCACTGTAAGTCTGGTAACCGCAGTGGTCAGGCACAGAAATATTTAATAAGTCAGGGTTTCAAAAACACCCGAAATCTAGTAGGTGGAATTACCGCCTATATGAGTTAACATAACCAAGGGTTTTGGTACTCTTTTATCATTAAAGGGGGGAGGACAATCAAAAAACACCATACCTTTTTAGGATTATGGATATAACAACAACCTATTTAGGAATGGAACTAAAAACTCCTTTGGTAGTTTCAGCCTCCCCTTTTTCAAAAAAAATAGACAATATAAAAAGGCTTGAAGATGCTGGGGCATCAGCTATAGTGTTCAATTCTCTTTTTGAGGAACAAATACGATTGGAAAAAGAAAAAAAATTCTTGATTTCCATAGCCCGGAATACATCTGAAAAGTTCATTCATCAGGTAAAAAGTAGCCCTACCGACTATTTGGAAAAAATTCGGAAAGCCAAAGAGGTGGTTAATATCCCCATTATTGCCAGCCTGAATGGGTTTTCCCAGGGTCCCTGGACCGAATACGCACAATTAATCGAAGAATCAGGAGCAGATGCCCTAGAATTATGTCTCTACCACATTGCGGCCGACAAATATTGTAGTAGTCAGGAAACTGAAATTTCTTACCTCCAACTGATTGAGTCCATTCGTAATCAAATTAGTATCCCCTTAGCCGTAAAACTTAGTCCTTTCTTCTCAAACATAGCCAATATGGCTCAAAGAATTGTAAAAAAAGGGGCTGAAGCTTTAGTACTTTTTAATAGGTTTTACCAACCTGACATTGACCTCACTAAAAAAAAGATGGTACCCAATGTTTTACTAAGCTCTCCCTCGGACATGAGACTTCCAATGAGGTGGATTGCCATATTAAAAGACAGAATAGACTGTGACTTTGCAGCTAGCTCTGGAATAAGTTCAGGAAATGATGTGATAAAAATGACAATGGTTGGTGCGGATATCAGTATGGTATGTTCCGCTCTCCTTAAAAATGGGATATCTCACCTTTCAATCATGGAGCAAGAAGTAAAAAATTGGATGGAGAAATATGAATACCCATCCTTAACCTCCATAAAAGGATGCATCAGCTCATTCAATGTCACAGATCCTGGTGCCTATGAACGATTATGGTATATAAAAGCCATCAATGATTATAAAATCTAGAATTATATCCCTCTAGATCTAAATGAAGAAAAAATACTCCAATTTGTTGTAAATCTAAAACCTGCTTGGAAAAGAAATAACATTCAAAATTATGATCGTCCTCCCTTTCAATCCACAATAAAAGGTTGTGGACTAAAACAAAGAATAAAAATAGCCAAAGCAACCCAACCCAAAATTTTTCTACCTTTTCCTAAAGGTTCATCTTGAGCGGCCTTTGGATGATAAACACCCAAAACTCTCCCCAATAAAAAGGTAAATAACAACCATCCATTATATCCTTTTGCAGAGGGTATTGCATAAACCGTCACCAACTGTAAGCTTAAAATCAATAGGGCCAATAGCAACGTATTTTGCCTAGAAAACTTTAAGCCTTTAAAAGTGACAAACAAAAAAAGAGTATATAAAATCATCCCCATAAAAAGGGCAAACTTATCGGTTTGATAAGGGGTGAGCAAACCAAGCCCTGCATAGTAGACAAAAAGCAAAAACAATATCTTAGAAATTAAAGCATGCCTTTTATAACCAAATAATCCGAATATCACATGTCCTCCATCCAATTGACCGATAGGCAATAGATTTAAGGCGGTAAAAAACAAGGCCAAATACCCCGCCCACAAATAAGGATAATGAATTAATTCATAACTATTAGGAATTCTATTTGGTTCGGTTGCAATAAAATTCTCAAAGAACAGAAATAAAAGATTTTTACCAATGCCAAAATTAACTGGGTTATCTTCATAAACATATTTGGCATAGTCCGGACCAAAGCGAGCATAATCCGGATGAATTTGAAAAATATAGTCGTAAGGAGGTAAATGAGTAAATCCATACCACAATAAAACCAAAGCAGCAACAAATCCTGTCAATGGCCCCGCTATACCGATATCAAAGAAGCCTTTGCGAGAACTTACTGGACTCTTCAATCGAATAAAAGCACCCACTGTCCCCAAGGAAGGCCACCCAATAAAGCCCAACCAGAAAGGGATGTAATAAGGCAATGTCACTTTAACCTGGTAAGCCCTTGCTGTAAAATAATGACCAAATTCATGAATGGTTAAGACCGTCAGAAATGGAATTGAAAAGGAAAACCCATTTATAAAATCATTTTTACCCAGTAATTCTTCTCCTATAAAAAAGGAACGTCCCATTGTCCACTCAGCCCCCGCAAAAGTGGTGGTAACTAAAGTAATTACAAACAGTACCAGATGGGGCAGGAATATCACTGGTTGTTCATTTTCTTCCTTCATTTGCCAAAAAACTTCATCAGAACGCCATCACCATTAATATGAAGTGTTTTTATTCCCAGAAATTCAGCAGCAGATATATTCTCAATATTATCATCGATAAATAGGGTCTCATTTGCCTCCCATGATTGCTCTTGAAGTACTTGTTCAAAAATTTCCACCTCTGGCTTTATTTTCTGCATTTGAAATGAATAATATACCCTATCAAAATAAGAGGAAAAGTCAGCCTTTCCACTCTTTTTCTTTAAAATTGATATAAATTCATCGTGATGAATTTTGTTGGTGTTACTTAATAAGACCAATTTGAAATTTTTTCTAAGGCCCAAAAGAAGTTCCAATCTTTCAGAAGGAATATCCAGCAACATACTATTCCAAGCTATATCAAGGAATTCATCATCAATCTTTCTACCAATAGATTGACACAGTTGAGCTCTAAAATCCTTACTAGTTATCAACCCTCTTTCATAATTTTGTAAGACATTAATAAAACCACTTTGTTGCATTCGGTGTTTAAATTCTGTGAAAGAGCAACCTGCCAGTCCAGAAAATTTATGAAAGGCCAACTGTTGATCAATATTTATAATTACCCCACCCAGATCAAAAATAATATTCTTTATCCCAATAAGATTCCTATTCAGCATACTGATAAGTACATTCAGTTTTGAAATTACAAATTTAAGAGGGAAGCAATTAATAATTGCTCTATTTTGCGGAAACTAACCAAAAACTCCAGGCCAAAGGTCTTAATCCAAATTCATCTCTTAAACCATCCTGTTTACAAACGATAAAACAATAATTAGTTATTTTGAATTGCATACGAACCCGTTGTTCAACCACCCTTACATCTATTGTTAAAGACACCAACCCTTCAATATGAGTAAGTTCCGCAAATGAGCTTTTGCACAAGCTTTGCTTCTCCAAACACAAAAATAATTAAGAATAGAAAAAACCTTAAGGGGTATGGGAGATTTTTACCTCCAAGCAAGGTCCTCCTAAAAAGCTTTATTAAGTAAGAAATTTACAAGCCCTTTAACACCTAGTTTAAAGGCGAAATTCTATAATTAACATGTTCTTTTCACAAAAAAACATAAAAAGTTATAATAATTATAATAAGTTTTATTAGATTACAGAACTGCCTATTATTCAGATAAATAAAATGAATAATAAAAACCAAGGGCACCTGAAAGGAAAATGTTGCCCAGTTTTATGAAAACAGGGAAAATAATAACCAAAATTGAATCATAAGATTTTACAGAAACAATACACCAGGACCAATTATTTAATTAATTTTGGATATTCAGAGGTATTGCCAAATAGACTCTGTCTATTATGTATTTTGCATGACTTTACAATACTTTAATACAACTCTTGAATACCATCACATTAAAATTTTAATTTAAAAATGAACATCTTTGTAGCAAGGCTCAGCTCAAACACCAACAGTGATGATCTAAAAGCCGCTTTCGAACAATTTGGCACAGTTGAATCCGCAAAAGTAATTTTTGACCGTGAAACAGGAAATTCTAAATGTTTCGGGTTTGTGGAAATGGAAAATGAAAATGAGGCTTTTGAAGCTATTGGTGCCCTAAATGAATCAGAACTGGATGGTCGCTCCATCGTTGTAAAAAAAGCAAGACCAAGAAATGCCGCCCCTAATGCGGGCACCTACTGATAGATATTTTCTTTTTAAATTTACTTCAAGCGGTTTCCTAAAAGGATCCCGCTTTTTTAGTTTTGATAAAATAACAGCAGTTTTAACTTTAAAGAAAAATCTCCCCCCTAGAAGGTAAACTTCATTTTATGGAAAGAATAATATAATCAAGGAGGTTAGAATATTGAGGATAAATCCGAATTAAAAAACATACATTCTGGAAATTCAAGAACTAAAAAGTAACCTTCAAGTTTAAATGGACTAAGTCAATTAAACTTTTCTAATCCTTTTATATAAATTCTAATTACAAGAAAAAATCCTATTATATAAAAAGGCAGTGTTAGGAAATAAAATCCCCCAAACACTGCCTTTGATGATTGTGAAATCAATTCATTCTCTAAAATTCATTCACATTACGGTTTCTTCAGTGATCGGATTACCTTCCCGATCCAGTAAAATAGGCTTAATCCCAGCATCAACTAATCTTTCCAATTGGGACTTTTTATCCCCAACAATTAGGTATGTCATATGCATAGGGTTCATATGCCTCTCAATAGTAGTTTTAACATCCTCAATAGTGGTTTGAGCCAAGACCTTCTGGTTTTCCTCTATGTAGTTTACAGGTAATTCATATGTGCTAATATTTTGCAGCATTCCCAGCAGACTAAATAAAGTCTCAAAACGTCGAGTATTCTCTTTTACCAATGTATTGCTCGTCTTATCGAGGTCATCTTGGGTGTAAGTCCTTTGATATTGTCCAATCAAATCGTTAAAAATTTCCACCGATTCATAAGTCACATTGCTTCGAACACTTGATACAGCCTTATAAAGACTTCTGTCTTTTCTTCTTTGAATAAAGGAATAGGCACCGTAGGTATAGCCCTTTTCTTCTCTTAAAGTTTGGAATAATCGACCAGCTGATCCCGCTCCCAGTCTATAATTTGCCAAATGAATTTCAAAAAACTCCCTACTTTTTCCTGCTGGCGCCAGCTGTCCAATTTGAATAACGGATTGCTTGGCATCAGGAATATCAACAAAATAATAGGTAGGTTCTTCCTTTCTATCTGGTAAATCATACATTGGAAAACTAACTTTGGCTGATTTCCATGCTTTCTCCAGGGATTTCAATGATTCCATGATTTTAGTTTGGGGTATGTCTCCAGCCACATGGAAATTAGCTACATAAGGAGAAAAGGCCTTCGAATAATAAGTCTTAATGTCTTCCAAAGTCATCTTTTCTACATTTTCTATTTTTCCATAAATGGATTTTGACAATATATGGTCATCCCCAAACATCAACTTATTAAAGACACTATTGGCCACAGCATTTGGGTTAGCATTCCGCTGTTGTATTCGATTAATGGTAAGCTTTTTAATACGTTCAAACTCTTCTATATCCCATCGGGGTTGTAATAAAATCTCTTCCACCAACTCCAATGTTTCCTCATATTTACTTGCCAAACAATTTGCAGTTAAAGTAATGAACTCCTCTGATGTACTCATACTAATATTAGCCCCCAACTGTCCAATTGCATCCTCAAGTTCTTCGGGAGTCTTATTTGCTGTTCCCTCCATCATCAAATCAGTAATCATATTGGCTGCCCCAACATTGTCTGGATCGTCCAGTATTAGTCCTCCCATTAATCGAACACTGAATTGAATCAAAGGCAGTTCATTTGCTTCAATACCATAAACCTTCATTCCATTACTAAGACTACTTGTCCAAACCTCAGGAAGGGTAATCAAAGGGGGCTCGCTCAGGTCAGGCTCTATCGAGCGGTCAAAAGATGAAGGAGTTTTGGCATAAGCCAATTGTCCGCCCTCTTCCTCAATAAATGTTTCTTCAACGCCTTGAATAATCTCTTCTTCCACAATATTTGCAGAAATAGCACTTTTTGCAACAAGGTGTGTTTCCCCTTTTGGCACAAAATTGGTCACAATATGATTTTTACCCTTTATGTATTTTCTAAATACACGCATCACATCTTCCTTACTAACAGCCTTAACTCTTGCAATATCTTCCGAGATAAAACCAGGATCTCCCGCAAACTCATTGTACACTACCAATTGGAAGGCTTTATTTAAAATTGAGGAAATTCCATTGTAAAAAGCAGTTTCTTGAACAGCTTTAATACGCTCCAGGTCCTTGTCTTCAAAACCTTTTTCATCAAATTTTACTAGTGCTTCCTTCACAGCTGAATAAAGAGTGTCCATATTTACCCCATTATTAGCTCGAATTCTAATAGAAAATGTCCCGGCAATTTCTTCAGAGCTGTTATAAGCCGAGACTTCGGGGGCTAATTTTTTATCTTCTACAATAGTTTTATACAATTGTGCCCTTTTTCCGTCAGCTAAAATTTCCCCCAATGCATTTAATGCATAGCTATCCTCATGAAACTGCTCTACAGTGGGAAAGGTTAAACGAATTTCTGGCAAACTGGCAAAATTATCCTCATGATATAACACTTTGGTTTCGGCTAATTCAACTGGCATTGGGGGTAAAGGCTCCACTTTTTGTTTGGCCGGTATTTCTGCAAAATATTTTTCTATAAGCGGCTTAACATTTTCAGCTTCAAAATCACCAGCAAGAACAAGAGTGCAGTTATTCGGTCCATAATATTTGTTATAAAACTCTGTAACATCCTCCAATTTTGCATTTTGAAGGTCCTCCAAACTTCCGATCACCGTCCAGCTGTAGGGATGTCCCTTTGGATACAAATTCGATAAAATCACCTCATTAGTATGCCCGTAGGGTTGGTTATCCACCCTTTGTCTTTTTTCATTTTTCACCACTTGCTTTTCATTTTCCAGACCTGCCCTAGTGACTGTATTAATAAAAAAGCCCATTCTATCAGATTCCATCCACAATATTTTCTCCAAAGCATCTTTAGGCACCACCTCATAATATACCGTACCATCCTGCCACGTACCCCCATTAAAGGTCCCTCCTAATTCATTTATCTTAGTAAAAAACTGGCCTTTTCCTACATTCTCTGAATCCTGAAATAACATATGTTCAAAGAAATGAGCAAACCCTGTTTTGCCTGGCTTCTCGCGGTTTGATCCAGCATGAACTAAAATAGCTGCCGCAACAATCGGATCCGATTTATCTTGGTGCAAAACCACCTCGAGACCATTATCTAAAATATATTTCTCATAATCAATAGAGAATTCTTCTTTATGGCTGGTATCAGCCGGATCCATAAGCTTGTCACAGGCGGTCGTGGCCATGACCAAGATGGCAATCAATACTGCCCAGGGAAATTTGTATTTAGGTTTCATGTTAAATTTTATTTGATAGACATATTTTTAAAGTATAAAAATTTAACATTAAAAAGAAATTATTATATTAATTACATAAATAAAAAAGAGAACATTAATATAAAAAGCTTTACTTTGACTTATTTATAAATAATAAAGGGCACAAATAAAGCGAGGCAAAAATCGAGAATAAATGTTAAGAATTAGGGAAAAATGCGAAAAGTTAAAAGTGAAATTTTAGGGATTATGAAATAGGTATCGATAGTGAGGACAAAAAATTAAGTAAGTAGGAGATGAATCTAAATAACTCATTTAAACAGCAAAAACATTATGAGGTAATTTAATACATGATCTTTTTTATGGTAAAAAACCAACTCAGGAAACAATGAAGAAAGGAGATTGAATTTAAAAAAAATCAAAAAAACGTGAACTCACAAAAAATACTGACCAGTAATTTACCGGACTAAACAACCAGGAATAACCCAGATGTTGGCAAAAAATAAACTCTCAGTAACATGGCAAATAAACTGAATATCAGAAAAAAATAACTCACACTCTCTCACAAGTACAAGTTTAACTCCCATGGAGCAGTTTACCCAAAATCCCTGAGTTCACGTACATTTTTTTAAAGGAAAAGAATTACTATTTTAAATCACCAAATATTTTTAATCTCTTGATATCGACTAAAAAGGAAAATAATTAACTAGTAATAGATTTTACAAAAAACATTCCAACATCCCCTTTTAGGAGGCTAATTTCAAATTTAATTTTTGATTTAGCATTTCTACTGGGCCAAATTTCCTACTTTTAATCTTCTTCCTACCTTTTACCAGCATTACCTCAGAAGGATTTAGATTAAATTCATGTGTGGACTTTACCACCTTACTAAAATAAGCCTCTGCTTGCTCACGCTCACCCTTCCCAAAACCGAACCTGTGGTTCTTAAACTTAACATCTTCTCCAGGAATAATTTGGTATAACCTGAAAACTACTTCATATCGGGGTAAAAAGGGTTTAACCAAATTTCTAAAGAGCCAACCCTTATTCTCTAATTTCTTTCTTTCCAAAGTAAATGAATAATTGTTTTAATCTAAACTTATTACGTAACAAAGATATTTCAAAAAATTGTTTTTATACAAACATAAAGCACAAAAAAATTATTAGATTTACATACTTTAGTACTATTTATTTTTTTATAATTTTTATAATTATTCCTTCATTATGGAATAATTTCATAGTGACCAGTACATTAAAATTCACTAAAACAATAACAATTAATTAAAACCAAAATATCTTTATATAAAAAAAACATTCATTTTTCTAATAAAAATTACTCAAGTTCCAAAATTTGGCATATAATTATTTAATTATCAATTAATTTATCCTGTAAATTTCTCAAACTTAAGTCTCACTAATTTGTCCATCGTTCGGACTTTTAAATTCAACAGACTTCCTATCTCAGAGTGTTAACTCAGGGTTTATTTCCCTCCTTTTCAAAAAGAAGGTTCCTCCAATTAAAAATCTGTATTATTTAGATAATCTAAAAAGACCCACAACTACAAATAATCTTAAATTTCCATTTCTTGAACAAATCAAAATAATTATATTTTTCTCTTCATGGATTAATTTTTTAAGAAGGTAACCGTAAATCCAAAAAAAATTGGAGAAATAATTTTTTTTGTGAAATTTTGGAACTTATTTCCACACTGCTCCTTTATGAACAAACAGCAGATTGCATTTGATTTTTTTGAGGAATTATTGGTTATCTACCAACATAAAAGGCTAAACCCGGAGGAAAAATATGAACTTTTGGCCGATTTATTAGGCAGGATCTGTAAAGACAAAACTCAGAAGGTCAATTTACAATTCTCCAATCTTTTTAGTCGGATAGTCTTTTTAAGCCACCAATACAACTTATCAGCAAAGCAACAATGGGAATTGCATCACCTTCGAAAGACTTCCTACTTGGTTTCTACTCAAAAATATCCAATAAAAAAAAGGGGGCTTTCTAATGCATTTAAATCTTTAGGAGACATTATATCGGCATTTTATCAAATCAGCCCACCAAGGGCACTTCAAAAGCTTAATGGAGATACCGATTCCCACCCCTCTCCTATTTTTCCTAGGAAAGAGAATACCATTTCTAAACTTAGGGTTCAGCTCATTAAAAAAGTAAAGGAAGAGGATATTCTTATTTGCAAGGCAGAAGACAATAAGGAAAAAGAGCCCATTAGGGTTAAATACAATCAGACTTTTAGAAATGGAAGTCCTGGCAATCAAGAATTCAATGCCTCAATAGATGGAATTCGAGAAGGAGCCCAATTAAACCTTATCGATGTTACGATTGACTCGGAAGGCTATTTTATTCCTACCCTATTTGTTTTAGAACCAGATTATCTATTAGATATTTCTGCTATAGCAGAATGTTATCAGGGGAAAGGAATTAATCCCAGTCTTCATCTCAAAAGAAAATTTGACATAAACCCCAAAACACCTTCAATACTTTTAGGGAATTTAGCTAATTTTTTCTTGGATGAGCTAATTCATGAGGACACAGATAAACCTTTACATTTCAACGACTTATTTCCACAGGCATTTCAGCTTTACCCTATGGAATTCACCACCATGGAGGAACTAATTCCCCTAGATGCCTTTAAAGAATTTCAGCAAAGTGCGTTTTCACACTTTCGAAATATTCGTAGAGTTTTAAATGAAGATTTCCAAAAAGGTGACCATCAAATCCATAAAAAAGACTGTGCACTTGAACCTTCTTTTTACTCAGAAAGATATGGTTTACAGGGACGACTAGACATTTTACATCAGCCTCAGGATCCTAAGAATGCACTTGGCATTATTGAACTTAAATCTTCCCGTTCAGCCCCTACTAACGGAACATGGAAGAACCATATGGCCCAAGGTCTTCTTTATCGTCTGTTATTACAAGAAGTTTTTCCGGAACAGGTGGAAAAAACAAACCCAACCATTTTTTATTCAAGCCCCAACCATCAGAACTTACGGTTTACGCCCGCTCTACTGCAAGAGGAAAAAGAATTGATCAACCTTAGAAACTTGATCATTATCACAGAACAAAAATTGGCTTATGCCCAATCTTTTCGAGAAATATTAGAGCCCCTTAAAGCTCTCAATTCAAAGAATTTTGAGAAGGAGCCGGAATTCATTAAAGAAAACGTTAGGGAATTTGAAGATGCCTTTTATCGAGCTCCCAAAATTGAGCAGAAATTTTTCCTCACATTTGTTAATTTTATTGCCAGGGAACACCTTCTGGCAAAAATTGGTGATTCCCAATATGAGACCGATCATGGGCTAGCAGGACTTTGGCAAAAGAGCTTTAAAGAAAAGCAAGAAGGCTTCCAAATCCTTTTTGATTTAAAAATTGAAGAGAATGCAATTGACAAAGAAAAACCCTATATCCTTTTTAGCCGAACCAATCCAAACAACCAATTTGTAAATTTCCGAGAGGGTGATATTGGTGTGTTATACCCAAGGGATACAATGGATGACCATGTATTAAAAAATCAGGCCATAAAGTGTAGCATAGCTTCCATTTCAAAAGACCAAGTAAAAGTCGGTTTTAGATATAAACAACGAAATAAAAAGTATTTTAAGCAGTTTTCCCACTGGGCCATTGAACATGATTTTATGGACACAGGATTTTACAGCATGTACAGGTCTCTCTTCTCTTTTCTTCAAGCTAAAGACCAGAAAAAAAAAGATAAAATACTTGGTAAAACTCCTCCCATTTCCCCAATACCTAAAACTTTTCAGGGTCTTAGTCCTGAACAAAACAGAATCATTGGAAAAGCATTGACCGCCCCAGACTACTTCCTTTTATGTGGTCCTCCGGGAACAGGAAAAACTTCTATAATGCTTAAAACACTGGTCAAGGAGTTGCACCAGAAACCAGGACAAAATATTTTATTATTGGCCTACACCAACAGGGCGGTAGACGAAATTTGCGAGGCAGTAGACGGTGCCATAGAAGCATCAATTGATCCCAAAAGAAAATTCATAAGAATTGGCTCGGAATTATCAACTGCCTCCCAATTTAGACACACCTTATTAAATAAGGTAGCCGAAGAAGCCTCTTCCCGAAAGGAATTAAAGGAATATTTACAATCTCATCGCATTTTCATAGGAACACTAGCATCACTTTCAGGTAAAAGTGAGCTTTTTCAACTCAAGAAATTTCAGGTTGGAATTGTCGATGAGGCATCTCAAATTCTGGAGCCTCAAGTTATTGGCCTTTTAAATCAATTAGATAAGTTTATTCTCATTGGAGATCATAAGCAATTACCAGCCATTGCCCTGCAAAACCCTGAACATTCAACCGTGAATGATCCCGATCTCAATCAAATTGGACTCATCAATAGAAGTTTCTCCTATTTTGAACGAATGTTTAGGCTTTGCCAACGACATAATTGGCATTGGGCTTACGACATGCTTACTCACCAAGGACGTATGCACAGGGAATTGGCCACTTTTGCCAACCATGCCTTTTATGGAGGAAAACTTCAACTTATTCCGGCACCGTGGCAAGAAGCTAAACTTCATATCGAAAATGTAAATAAACAAATAAGATTAGAAGAAGTCATGGCCTCTAGAAGATTGGTTTTTATTCCCTCTGATAATCATTCGGAGGATAAATCTCCTAAAGTGAATTCCTTTGAAGCCCGTTTAACAGCTCAATTGGTTGCAGCCATTATTCAATTAAAAGAAAGAAATCAAAATAGTAATTCCTCCTCATTTAGTCCGGCCAAATCTATAGGAATCATAACCCCCTTTCGTAATCAGGCAGCCCATATCAGAATGGAGTTGGAAAAACATAAAATAAAGGAACATGATCAAATTGTGGTAGACACAGTAGAACGTTACCAAGGAAGTCAAAGGGATATTATTATCATTTCCTTTTGCATCAATCAACCCCACCAATTGAGAAGTCTGACATCCGAAGTTTGGGACGAGGCGGATCAAACCATAATTGACCGAAAACTAAATGTGAGTATTACAAGAGCTCGTCAGCAAATGGTTTTCCTAGGAAATGAAGGCATTCTTAGCCGAAACCCTATTTATTCTAAACTTATTGATTGGGTAAGAAGTAATGGAGGATATATTAAGGTTTAAGAACTCCCATAAAGCACTTCTTCATCCACAATTTAAGAATAAGGTACCTGAGGCCTTCCTGCTCATTAGAACTATGTTCTTGAAAAAAACTTTTAAATAACAATGCTTCAACAATCAAACTGAAATAGGTCCATGGGAATTTTAACTGCCGATTAAATCAATCTTTTTCTTAGAAATTAAATTTAAAAACGCAGGAATTAAGAGTTATCGTAATGCTGTATAAAAATCTCCTTTCACATTCACTCCTATCTTAACCAATTCAGAAAGCCTTGTAAAATGGAAGGGACTTCTCCATTCCCCTTCATTCAATACTGTACTTCAAGCCTTAAAAACCCCATCACCTTAATTTTTATTTGTCCTATTTCTTGAAATTACTGTCCCATTTCAACTTGATTTCTCTTTCATTTCTGCTTAATCCTAGGTAATTATTTAGAAATGATAATTTAAAATTCTCACCATTAAAAATTTCAAAATCTTTCATACAAAACTCTAATCGAAATTATGTTATTTTTAATATATAAATCTTTTTATTAGGAAAAATGTAAAAATTATTTTTTTTCATTGAAAAATTTTTAACAAAACAGAGATTTTACTTAATATTGTAATATCAACAAGGAGAAAAACACTGTAGGGTGACGAAACCGGCAGACGT
>NZ_SMMB01001238.1 GCF_009711365.1 Xanthovirga aplysinae
GAAACCTCTTTTTATTTTACTGTATTGATTCCTGTTAGAAATGAGGAGAAACATATTTTAAATTTATTACAAGGGTTAAATGGGCAAACCTATCCTTCTTTTGAAGTAATTATTATAAATGATTCTTCGGAGGATGAAACTTTGAAAAAAATTAGAGGTTTTGTACCACAATTGAATTTTCCTTTGAAACTGATTCACCTTGACTTGTCTGATGATTACAAAGGGTCCCATAAAAAGAAGGCCATTACTCTTGGTGTGGAGTGTTCTTCTGGTGAAATTATAGTTTGTACCGATGGAGATTGTTTGGTCCAAAAGGATTGGCTGGCCACTCTGGACAGTTATTGGAACGGGTTTGGGGAAAAGTTGCAATTTGTAAGTGGAGGAGTGACTTTTCAAGGAGAACGTAATTTTTTTGAACAATTACAAACCATTGAGTTTGCCAGTTTGATTGGTGCAGGGGCCGCATCCATGCAATTGGGAGCTCCAAACATGTGCAATGGGGCTAATTTATCTTTTCGCAAGTCGGCTTTTATAAAAATTAATGGGTATGAAGGTGTTGACCATATCGCTTCAGGGGATGATGAGTTTCTAATGCAGAAAATAAATAGAGCATTTCCTGGGCAGTTGGGATTTTTAAAGCATAGCAGTCATGTGGTGAGTACCTGGGCCAAATCAAGTATAAAAGAATTTATGCATCAACGAAGAAGGTGGGCCAGCAAGTGGAGTTTTCATAAAAATATAAAAGTGCAAATTCTAGCCATTTTGGTTTTGTTATATCATCTTGGGTGGATTGCCCAATTCGTTTTACTCATTTTTGGTCTTTTTCCTCCTTCTTTATTTTTGTTTTTACTATTGTTAAAGTCAATGGCGGAATTTTTATTTTTAAAGGATGTACTAGGCTTTATGGAAAAACGGTTGAAAAAGTTTCACTTTTTAATCTTGCAGATTCTTTACTCATTCTATGTGGTTTTAATAGGAATAGCCGCTAACTTTGGCTCCTACCAATGGAAGGGAAGGGAAATTAATCCAAAAAATAAATTAAATAAATGACGGATCTTGAATATGAGGTGCTCGACGAACTTTACTTTGTGCAGTCCTATTCGCAATTAAGTCAATCGACAGATGTAGCAGAAGAAAAGTTGTTTGCAGTGTTGAAAGATTTACTTAAAAATCATTGGATAAAATGCCTGAAATCTCCAGAAGAAGAGGTTTTTGATGAAGATTTGAATTTTGAAAAATATTATAAGCATTATTATTATCTTGCCACCAAGAAGGGCCTAATGGCACATAATAGCCTTTAATTATAAAAAGTTACAAAATTTTCTTTTTCCTTCAATTATCACTAAAATCTCTTACTGGATTGGTATACATCCTGATGAATTATGGGATAACTAGGTTTAGAGAATGATTTAGAAGTGTTTCCCTATTTAGATCTATGTAGCCCCAAATGTTCGGAATACGTCCTTTAGGGTTGAAATTCCAGGGTAGTAAATCGTAATTTAGAAATTGTTTTTGCTTTTGAAAGGTCTTTCATGAGGCCCATACAAGAAATGTGACAATCAATCGTTTTGATAAATACGCTGAATCGCAAGAACATTAAATATTTAGTTTAGATGGTAGAAACAATAAAAAACCAGTTAGAAATAAAAGAACTGGAGCTTAATGCTTTATTGGAAATTACGCAATCCGTCAATATGAATTTGCCGGAAGAATCTCTTTATAAAATCTACCATTTTACCTTAAGAGCGAATCTAAATATTAAGAAACTAGCTCTTTATGTGTTTAATGAGCAATGGAATTGCGAAGTGAATTTTGGTACCTTATCAGATTATTCTGAGGTTATTCTTCCTTCTAAATTTTTAAATCAGAGAGAAATTAACCGAATTGATCAAGACAGAGAGGATAGCAGTTTCAAAGAATTTGATACCTATGTGCCGGTGGCTCATAAAGATCGCTTGTTAGCCGTTGTGTTCGTTGGCAGTGATGAGCTGGAAACCAATACCGATTTTATTCAGGCTCTTACCAATTTTATTATCGTTGCTATAGAAAATAAAAAATTGGGAAGAAGGCAATTGGAGCAACAAGCCCTTAAAAAAGAATTGGAAATTGCTTCTCAGGTTCAGCAATTACTATTTCCAAAAAGCTTACCCAATAAAAAGAATCTTCAGATTGAAGCTACTTATTTTCCTCACCACCGGGTGGGTGGAGATTATTACGATTATCTTCCCATTGATGAGAACCGTTTTTTAGTTTGTATTGCCGATGTTTCAGGGAAGGGAGTTCCCGCCGCCATTCTGATGTCTAATTTTCAGGCCTCTTTGAGAACATTGGTTCGAAAAACCACCAATTTGAAGGAAATTGTGGAAGAGCTTAATTATCAAATTATGCAAAATGCCAAAGGAGAGAACTTTATTACTTTCTTTTTAGCTGTGTATGATCGAAGTCAAAAGGTTCTTAATTACGTTAATGCAGGTCACAATCCTCCTGTTTTGGTTTGTCCTAAACGCTTTATGTTTCTTGATTCGGGAACAACTATTCTGGGTGCCTTTTCTAAATTACCTTTTTTGAATGAAGGAAAAGTGGAGGATTTGGAGAAGTTCTTATTTTTCGCCTATACAGATGGGCTTACGGAAACAGAAAATGATTCCAAGGAATATTTTGGAACAAAAAGGCTGGAAGTTTTATTAAAAAATAATAGGGAGGAGGAATTGACCCTAGTCCACCAAAATATTCTAGCAGAATTGGATCAATTTAGAGGGAAGAATGAGTATGCGGATGATATAACTTTTCTTTCCTGCCGTGTGGAGCCTTAAATTCCTTACCTAAATTTCTCCTAATCCCTCCCTTTTCTATGTTCCATGATTAAAACAAAAGGGAATTTTGGGGACTACCCAATTAATTACTTGATTCCTTTTGGAAAGAACATCAAATGGCCATGTATTTTCACAAAACCCCTTTTTGGGTAAAAAGAATATTTTCTGCTTACACCTGGGACATTCCAGAATCGGAAAAGGTTTTGTATCTTACTTTCGATGATGGCCCCGTGCCGGAAGTTACTACTTTTGTTCTGGAACAGTTAAGCCAATTTAATGCAGAAGCTACCTTTTTTTGTGTGGGGGATAATATTCGAAAACATCCGGAGGTATTTCAAATGATCCTCCAAAATGGACATGCGGTTGGGAATCACACTTTTAATCATTTAAATGGATGGAAAACTCCTGTGGAGGAATACTTGGACAATATTGATCGCTGTGCAAATGAAATGGTTAAAAATTCCCCCAACTCTAATTTTTCTTTGCTAAGACCTCCTCACGGGAGAATTACCCGTAAACAGGCAGGCCAATTGAGGAGAAAAGGATATCAGATTATCATGTGGGATGTGTTAAGTGGAGATTTTGATGTCCATTTGGATTCGAAAAAGTGCTTTGAAAAGTCGATTCAAGGAACAAAAGAAGGCACAATCATAATTTTTCATGACAGTTTGAAAGCAGAAAGGAACTTACGGTATGTTCTGCCCCGTTATTTAGATTACTTTTCATCAAAAGGGTTCATTTTTAAAAAATTACCTGAAAGTTTTTGATACTTTCTGTTTTTAGTATCCACTCCCGGTTATGTTTTTATTTTTTCTCCTTTCGATTTCGGTTTGCGTTATTACCATTTTGTTAGATTCTGCATTAGTTCTCCTTTGGCCTAAAAAGGATGATAAGATAGCTGAATTTTCGGACCAACTACCTTTTATTTCGGTATTGGTTGCCGCAAGAAATGAGGAAAAATACCTTCCTTGTTGTTTAAAAAGTCTGCTAAAGGTGAATTATCCTGCTTCTAAAATGGAAATTCTGGTAGGAAACGATGCTTCTACTGATAATACTTATCGTATTGCCAAAGAGTATGATGATAAGTTTGATCAGGTGAAGGTAATCGATATAAAAGAACGATGGGGCCTAGCAAAAGGTAAAGCCAATGTGTTGGCTCATTTGGCAAAAAAAGCCCAAGGAGACCTATTTTTAATCACGGATGCAGATGTGGAGGTCCCGGAAAATTGGATACAAACCTATTTAAAGTACTTTGATAAAAATACAGGAATTCTTACGGGGATGACCTCGATAAAGGCAAAATCTGCCTTTTCCAAATTGCAGGAAATTGATTGGATGTTTGCTTTGGGAATGTTAAAAGTGGTAAGTGAACGCTTTAGACCAGTGACTACCATGGGAAATAATATGCTAGTAAGCCGTGAAGCCTATGAAGCTACGGGAGGCTATGAGTCAATTCCCTTTTCTATTACCGAGGATTTTGCCCTTTTTAAAGCGGTGTATGCAAAAGGTTTTGGGGTAAAACAACTTTTCGATCCTCAGATTAATGCCTGGACGCAGGCAATTGAAGATATTCCCGTACTTTTGCAGCAAAGAAAACGCTGGATGAGAGGAGCAATTCAACTTCCTATTCCAATTGTCTTTTTATTGACTGCTCAAGCCCTGTTTTTTCCTGCATTTTTGCTTTTGTTGATTTTCCAGATAAAGTGGGCATTTGTTCTGCTGTCAGTGAAATTAGGGGTCCAGTCCCTTTTTATTGCCAAAGTTTATAGGAGATTGTCCATAAAGGCAGACCTTTTTTGGCTCCTGGCTTATGAATGCTATTCTATAATTTTATCTTTGAGCCTGATGGTATTTTTTGTTCTTCCATTAAAGTTGGACTGGAAGGGAAGAAAGTATTGAAAATTGAGATTCCATGATGAATTATGTGGGACTTCGATACTGTAAAAGAGGAAGCTAATAAGGGAAATGGCTTTTTATTTAAGCATTATTTATTAAATAGTGACTTTTTTATAAAGGGAAATTATAAGTACAAAATCTTTTAAAAGAAGAAGTGAATGGAGTTTGTTGATACGCATGCTCATATCTATGCAAAAGAATTTAAAGCTGATATTGAGGCAATAATTAATCGAAGCCGGGAAGAGGGAGTGAATAAAATATTTATGCCTAATATTGACCACACTTCCATAGATGATATGCTGGAAGTGGAAAATCGCTTTCCTGATCAATGTATAGCCATGATGGGACTTCACCCTTGCCATGTTAAGAAAGACTTCCAAAAAGAATTATATATAGTGGAGGAGTGGCTTTCCAAAAGGGGCTTTGTAGCTGTAGGTGAAATTGGAATCGATTTATATTGGGATAAATCTACCTTGGAATTGCAGCAGGAAGCATTCAAAATTCAGATAGAGTGGGCTAAAAAATATAATATTCCAATCGTAATTCATTGCCGAGATGCCTTTGAAGAAACCATGTCAATAGTGGAAGAGTTAAAGGATGATCGCCTTTATGGAATTTTCCATTGTTTTACGGGAAGTGTGAGTGAGGCTCAGCGAATTATCGACTCAGAATTTATGATTGGTATAGGTGGGGTTGCCACCTTTAAAAATGCCGGAATGGATAAGGTAATTCCTGGAATAGATTTGAAACATATTGTTTTGGAAACCGACAGTCCTTATTTGGCTCCTGTTCCTTTTAGAGGGAAAAGAAATGAGCCTTCCTATATTCCTAAGATAGCCCAAAAGGTTGGAGATTATCATGAATCGGCTATTGATATCATAGCTGAGGTAACTACGGCAAATGCCCGAAAGGTTTTTAAATATTAATTTTGGTTTATCTACTAATATTATGATTCATAGTAAAGTTTTGAAAATCAATACTGTAGAACCTGAATTGCCACAAACTTCCATTCTTTTGATATATACAGGAGGAACTCTTGGCATGGTTTATGGTGAGTCAGGAGCACTGGAGCCTTTCAATTTTGAACAGATCCTAGATAAGATTCCGTCTTTAAAAACCCTGGATTTGGAGTTGAGTGTCATATCTTTTTCGAAATTAATTGATTCCTCAAATGTTAATCCCAAAGATTGGAAGGAAATTGGGAATATTATTTTTGAGAATTACAATAGATATGATGGCTTTGTCGTTCTTCATGGGACTGATACGATGGCGTATAGTGCTTCTGCTCTGAGCTTTATGCTTTCTGGGTTAAATAAGCCGGTGATTTTTACAGGAGCCCAGTTACCTATTGGGGCTGTACGATCTGATGCCCGAGAAAATTTGATTACGGCCATTGAAGTTGCGTCTGCGAGAAAAGATGGTTTGCCGATAGTTTCCGAGGTTTGTATTTATTTTGACTCCTATCTGTTAAGGGGAAATCGTGCCAGGAAAGTTCAAAGTATACATTTTGATGCTTTTGAGTCTGTAAATTACCCGGTATTGGCAGATGCCGGGGTCTTGATGGATTATCACCAATCCGCTTTAAAAAAGTACGGGGTAGATCATAATATAGAATTTAAAACAAATTTTGATTCTTCAGTGGTTGTCTTGAAACTTTTTCCAGGTATAAGCCGGGAGGTGGTGAAAGGAATCCTGGAGATTGAAGGGTTAAAGGGAGTAATACTTGAAACTTATGGTTCTGGAAATGCCCCTACTGACCAATGGTTCATTGATTTAATGCAAGATGCTGTAAAAAGAGGCATTATTCTTTTAAATGTATCTCAATGTAATGGCGGAAAAGTAATTCAGGGTAGGTATGGTACCAGTGCTTTACTTAAAAAAATGGGTATCCTTAGTGGAAGTGATATGACCACAGAAGCTGCTGTTACTAAATTGATGTTTTTGCTGGGTACAGAAAACGATCCGAAGAAAATCAGGGAAGCCTTGATTAGGCCTCTGGCGGGTGAATTGACTGAATGAAAATTTTCTTAATTTTTTTTAATCCCAGATAAGAATTTTTATGATTTAGCGTTTCCTGAATCGTATAATCTGGGACAACACCAGATTGGCCTGAATGAAGCAGTAGAGTATACATACTGTATTTTAAGAGTAAAAGAGAAATTATTGTAGAGGCCTGCTTTATTCAAGGGTAAAAAATTATCTAATATTTGCATTAAGTTTATTTTATTAATTTATTTGTGGCTCGGACAATTTAAAAAAACACTTACAGAGAGGTGACCGAGTGGCTGAAGGTGCACGCCTGGAAAGCGTGTGTGCCCTATCCGGGTACCGAGGGTTCGAATCCCTTCCTCTCTGCTTTTTTGTTTTTAAATTTTTTTTAAAATACCTTAACAACCGATTAATTTACTTTTAAACTGTTTAACCTTTAAAATACAACTTTTAACAATCAGATTTATGAAAAAGTTATTTGCTTTATTATTGCTTACTGGGGTGATGACTTTTGGTTATTCCATTAAGTCCTTTGCGCAGGAAGAAAATGCTGCTGCAACAGAAGAGGTTATGACTGATGAGTCATCGAACGATTCTACAGCAGTGGCTATGGAAGAAGCAGAAGTAGAAGAAGCTGTGGTAGAAGAGCCTGCTTCCGTTATTGAAGAAGAAATTGCTCCTGCTGAGGAACAGTCTTTTCACCAAATTGTGAAAACACAATTTATTGCTGGTGATCCATTGTTTATGACTCCTGTATTGCTTTGTTTAATCATTGGTTTAGCTATTGCAATTGAAAGGATCATTACTTTAAACATGGCTACCACTAATACTGATAAGCTTTTAAACAAAGTGGAAGCTGCTTTGGAAAGCCAAGGAATCGAAGGTGCTAAAGAGGTTTGTAAAAATACTAGAGGTCCTGTAGGTTCTATTTTTACTCAAGGACTAATGAGATACACAGAAGGTATTGATATGGTTGAGAAATCGGTAATCTCTTACGGATCTGTGGAAATGGGTCGATTAGAAAAAGGGTTGGTATGGATTTCCCTATTTATTGCATTGGCTCCAATGTTAGGATTTATGGGTACTGTAATTGGTATGATTGGCGCATTTGATTCCATTGAGGCGGCTGGAGATATTTCTCCTTCATTGGTTGCTGGAGGTATTAAAGTGGCCTTATTGACTACCGTAGGTGGTTTGATCGTTGCTATTATCCTACAAGTATTCTATAACTACATTGTATCTAAAGTTGATTCATTGGTGAACAACATGGAAGATGCTTCTATCTCCCTAGTTGACCTTTTGGTTAAGAATAACATGACTAAATAATTTTTGTTGACCTTTTAATATTATCTTTTTATGGATTTTATTGATGTTAGTATATACGTAGCCTATGTGTTAGTAGGTCTTGCTACTGTGTTCACAATTGTGCTGCCATTGGTCAATGCAATGAGTAACCCTAAGTCGCTGGTTAAGTCGGCAATAGGGGTTGTGGGACTGTTAGTTTTGTTCGGACTGTCCTACGCAGTTTCTGGGGATGAGACTCCTGCAAAATTTGTGAAGCAGGGTGTAGACGCTTCTAGTTCTCAGTTTATTGGTGGAGCACTTATATTGACCTATATTTTAATGGCCTTGGCTTTTATGAGCTGGATAGGCTCGGAAGTAAGTAAAATGTTTAAGTAATATGGCAAGAAGTAGAAACAGAGGTAGTCAGGAAGTGAACGCAGGTTCGATGGCGGATATCGCCTTCCTGTTGCTGATCTTCTTCCTGGTTACTACAACAATTGCTTCGGATAAAGGGCTTTTAATCACTCTTCCTCCGAAGCCGGATCCAAATGAACCACCACCAGATATTAAAATGAATGAGCGGAATATTTTCAAGATTCTCGCTAACACTCAAGATCAGTTGATGGTGGAGGATGAACCAATGGAGGATATTTCGCAATTACGTCCGATGGTGAAGGAGTTCGTACTGAATTATGGAAAAGATCCTAAAAGTTCAGACAGTCCTAAAGATGCTATTATTTCATTCAAAGCAAATCGTGGAACAAGCTACGAGTTATTTACCAAAGTTTTGGATGAATTATTTGCGGCTTATAATGAAATGTATGCTCAAAGAGCTGGTGTGACAGTAGAGCAGTGGAGGAACATAGATCGAAAAGATCCTGTACAGAAAGCCTGGTATGATAAAGCCAGGAAAGACTTTCCTAAGAACATTTCGATTGCTCAACCGTCAAAAGGAGGTAATTAATTATGTCAAAGTTTAAGAAGAAATCAAAGGCGAGTCAGGATATCCCTACTTCAGCTTTGCCCGATATTATCTTTATGTTGTTGTTCTTCTTTATGGTAACAACCGTAATGAGGGAACAAGACATTCTCGTTGAGCAAAAGATTCCTCAAGCTACTCAGTTAACCAAATTGCAGAAAAAATCCTTGGTGAGTGTAATTAACATCGGTCCACCAAAGGATGCTTCTCGATGGGGTACTGAGTCTCGAATCCAGTTGAATGATGCCATTGCTGATGTAGATGACATTGTGCTTTGGGTGAATGAGAGAAAGGATGAGCTTGATGAAGTTGAACGTGATCAGATTACCATTAACTTGAAAGTAGATAAAGATGCCAAAATGGGGATCGTAACTGACGTTCAAGAAGAGTTGAAAGAAGCAAATGCATTAAAAATTATGTACAACACTATACAGGATACTGATAGTTGAGTTGTGTAAAATATTTCGATAAAAAAACCTCTTTGTTTTGCAGAGAGGTTTTTTTTATGTCTTTTTTGAAATGGGATTTATAGAAGTTAAGGTTTGGGTCTTGATTTCTTGTTTAATGGGGAGCTGGATTTAGAAAACAGAATAACTTGGATTTTTATTCTAGGCCTAGATTTTAAAAAGGATGAAATTATAGCTTGGAAGGGAGAATTAAAGGACATTGAGGGGAAATGATCAATGTTTTGTATTTTCATTAATTTTGTTGACCAAATTATAGTTGTAAGAGGGGCAGGTAAAGGGAAGGAAAGGGGGGTAGGCAAAAAAGAGCTACCTTTTTACAAAAGTAGCCCTTAAACTTTTATTCAAACCTAAGATGTTTTACGGATTCCCCTGAATCTCTTAATTCAAGAAGTGAATCAATTCCAATTTCCAGATGTTTGTTAACGAATTTAGAGGTAACCTTTTTGTCACTTTCATCGGTTTTAACTCCTTCAGGGATCATCGGATTATCTGAGACCAGTAATAATGCTCCATGAGGTATTTCATTCATAAACCCTACGGTGAAAATTGTAGCGGTTTCCATATCCACCCCCATGGCTCGAATACTTCTTAAATAATCTTTAAATTCCTCATCATGCTCCCACACTCTTCGATTAGTTGTATAGACGGTTCCTGTCCAATAATCCATTTCATGCTTTTTAATCATTGAGGAAACCGACCGTTGAAGACGGAAGGAGGGAAGAGCAGGGATTTCGGATGGCATATAGTCGTCACTTGTACCTTCGCCCCGAATAGCAGCTATTGGTAGGATTAAATCCCCCAACTGGGTTTTCTTTTTCAAACCCCCACATTTACCGAGGAAAAGGGCAGCTTTGGGCTGTATGGCAGAAAGTAGGTCCATGACGGTAGCTGCCATAGCACTTCCCATTCCAAAATTTATGATGGTGATGTTTGCGGCTGTAGCGGATTGCATGGGTTTGCCCACACCATTCACTTGTACTCCGAATTTTTCCGAAAACATTTCCACATAGTTGATGAAATTGGTAAGCAGTATGTATTCTCCAAAATCTTCTAAAGGAACTCCTGTGTAGCGCGGCAACCAATTGGATACTATATCACTTTTTGTTTTCATAAAGCTAGGATTGATTAAATTTGCAAAATGATAAAACTTAACTTACCAGATATTGCCCCCAAAATTAAGAAAGAGGGCCTGAATAATCTAATTTTTGACTTTATCCGGAAAAAATATCTGGTATTAACTCCCGAAGAATGGGTGCGACAACACTTTGTGCATTACTTGGTAAATCAACTTAAATACCCCAAGGGATTGATTCAACTAGAGGGAGGTCTTAAATACAATCGTTTGTCTAAACGCTCAGATATTGTGGTGTTTGACCAATTAGGTGAAGCATTTTTATTAACTGAGTGCAAAGCCCCCTCCGTAAAAATCACCTCAAAAGTATTTGAACAGGCCGCCACATATAACTATTCGTTGAAAGCAAAATTTGTTGTAGTGACCAATGGTTTGCAGCATTTTTGTTGTCAATTGGATTATGACCAATCACAGACTGTTATGCTGGATTATATACCTCCTTTTTCAACCGGAAAAAGTTAAAAAAAAAGCTGCCTAAAAAAGCAGCTTTCTTAATTTATGTTCTTATCAAATTAATTCAAGTAGTTTTCTACATTGTGGTATGGTAGGTCAAATGCTTCTGAAACCCCTTTGTATACTACATCACCACCGATAATATTTAAACCTTTCTTTAACTCTTCGTTTTCCTGGCAAGCCTTTTTCCATCCTTTTTCTGCTAGCTGAAGACCATATGGTAAAGTAGCATTGTTTAAAGCAATAGTCGAAGTGTAAGGAACTGCACCTGGCATGTTAGCGACACAATAGTGAACCACGTCGTCTATAATATAGATCGGATCCTGGTGCGTAGTCGGTTTACAAGTTTCAATACATCCTCCTTGGTCTACGGCAACATCTACTAGAACCGTACCTGGACGCATATCTTTCAACATGTCTCTAGTGACCAAATGAGGAGCTTTTGCCCCTGGAATTAAGACTGCCCCAACAATAAGGTCATGAGTTTGAATTAACTTTCTAATGTTGTACTCGTTGGACATCATCGTATTGACATTGGCAGGCATTACATCATCTAAATATCGCAAACGCTGCAAGCTTATATCCATGATTGTAACATCGGCACCTAAACCTGCTGCCATTTTGGCCGCTTGGGTTCCTACCACTCCTCCACCAAGAATTAATACTTTGGCAGGTTGAACACCTGGTACTCCTCCTAATAGAATACCTCTTCCTTTCATTGGTTTCTCCAGGTATTTGGCTCCTTCTTGAATGGACATTCTACCGGCAACTTCCGACATTGGAACCAAAAGAGGTAAGCTTCTGTCTGCTTTTTCTACAGTTTCATATGCCAAACAAATAGCCTTTCTTTCAATCATGGCTTTTGTTAATGGCTCGTAGGAAGCAAAGTGGAAGTAAGTAAATAATAATTGATTTTCCTTTATCAAATTATATTCCGGCTCGATAGGTTCTTTTACCTTAACAATCATTTCAGCTGCTTCATAAGTGGCTTCAATGGTAGGTAAAATCTGTGCACCTGCTTCAATGTATTCATTATCAGTAAATCCACTGCCTTCTCCAGCTGTAGATTGCACATAAACTGTATGCCCACGCTTCACATATTCCTTCACGTTTGCTGGTGTAAGACCAACACGGTTTTCATTATTCTTAATCTCCTTAGGAACACCAATAATCATTGTAAAAAAAATTTGGATTGTCAATGCTTTATAATGGGCACAAATATAATAAGTGGTTGGGAATATAAAAGGTTAGAAAACAGAAACTTTGTGTTTTAAAGAAGAATTAAAATGAGATTATAAGGGTTTTAAATCGTTTGTGTTTTGTTTTATCCGAATGTAAAAGGCCTAGATTCTGGTAAGAGATCATTCATTACCAGCAAATATTGATTAAGAATTCCGAAAAAGTGAAAAATCTTTTTCGGAGAGGATTTCTTTATAAGCACCCACAAAGGGTGCTTATACAAATATAATATTAAAATTTAACCGTTTCTTTCATAATGCTTTGGTTGGAAAGGTCTTCAACCACTTCTGCTTTTAAGATAAAACTTCTAGCAGGTTTGGCCAGGTCATTTGAAAGAAGGGTGATGCTTTCGGTACGATTTCCAGTTTTTTTGGGCTCATAGATCAACTGAAGAGATTGACTTTCACCTGGTGCCAGAGTGGGATTTTTGTCTACCATTCGGATACAATTGCAGGATGACCTAAGCCCTTGTATTTGTAGTGCCGATTTCCCTTCATTTTTTAATTGAATTTCAACACCAGTTTTTTGACCCAATTGAACTTGTCCCTTAATCACCGATTGGTTAGGAAGACTTAATTTTGGAGATAAAGCTAAAGTTTCTGGACTAATAATTTTTTCTTCATGGCTTTTCCGTAAAACAGATCCCATTATATAAAGTACTGAATTACCTTCAGAAGAATTGGAACTAATGGTTATGCTTTTTTTAAAATTACCTGGACGATTTTTGCTGTTATACTTTGCTGTAATCAATCCTGTTTCTCCCGGATTAACAGGTTCTTTTGTCCAAAAGGGAGTTGTGCATCCACAAGAAGCCCTTACAGAAGAGAGAATTAGGGGTTGATCTCCTGTGTTGGTGAAAACAAAATCAACTGTTGCTTGTTCTCCTTCTATGATATCTTCAAAATCATGTGTTTTCTTTTCAAAGGAAATAATAGCCTGGCCTTTTGAAGAAATTGAAAATATGAAAAAAAATAGAACTAGAAATAATCTTCTGCGTATCATTTAATTGGTAGATTTTTGTTGAACTTTTTAGAATTGTATTACAAATATAATCAGGTAAAATTACTTTTTCTAATACTTTAGTTGGCTTTGAGTAAGGTTGTTACAAACGATTGATTGTTTGATTCCTTAGTCTTTTTGGTTATTTTTGTAGGCATTCAAATTGATAGGTTGGCCTTACTTATCTTATTCTTATGTTCAATTC
>NZ_SMMB01000616.1 GCF_009711365.1 Xanthovirga aplysinae
TGTAAATGCAGCCAATTCTTCTCTTTTAGGTGGTGGTGGAGTTGACGGAGCCATTCATCGGGCAGGTGGTCCTAGCATATTAGAAGAGTGCAAAATTATTAAGGCCCAAAAAGGGGGATGCGAGACTGGGGAAGCAGTAATTACTACGGCAGGGAATCTTCCTGCCAGGTTTGTAATTCATACAGTTGGACCAATCTGGAAGGGAGGTAGCCAGGGAGAGGGTCAATTATTGGCCAATGCATACCGGAACAGCATGGAATTAGCAGTAAAGAAGCAACTAAAATCTATAGCTTTTCCAAACATTAGTACAGGAGTTTATGGTTTTCCCAAGGACCAAGCTGCGGAAATTGCAATCAAAACCATCAACAATTTTTTATTAAATGAAAAAGCCATAGAGAAAGTAGTTTTCATTTGTTTTGATCAAGAAAATTTCAACCTTTATTCCAATCGGATAGATTAAAATTATAGCAGTGACTTACCTAAGCTTATTCTAGTCACTTTCTCTCTATTCCTTCATAAGGAAAATAAACCCAAGAATAGAGAATTTTATAAATAGAATAGGAGAAGGACTGGAATTTCTGTGGCAAGAGAAATCAATTTTCCAAATTGATTTCAAGGCCAGCACCATAAAACCAGACCAATAAAAGAAAACTTAGTTAACAGAAAAACCAACCCTTGTTTAAACAATTATTGTTAGGAAAAAAATACAGATTACATGGATTTAGCTTCTTTTATATAAATCGGAAGATCTCCTTTTCCATGGATTTCATGAAAGCCTCCACGAATATTTTTTACCTGTAAAAAACCGGCCTTCTTAAGTATAGAAGAGGCTACCATGGAACGATAACCTTCTGAACAATGAACCATGTAACCTTTGTTCTTGTCTAGTTCACCATGCCTTTCTTGCAATTCATGCAATGGAATATGATGGGCTCCGATCACATGTCCTAAAAGCACTTCCTCTTCCGAGCGAACATCAAGAACCTTAAATCCTGAATCTATTAGATTTTTTAATTGGAGAACAGAAACGGACTCAACACTATGTAAAGGCTTACCTGCTTTATTCCATTCATCTACTCCATTTTTCAAATATCCCCTAATATTTTCGTATCCCAATCCTGCCAATCGTTTGATTACCTCTTCTTCTTCTCCTAGAGACGCTATCACTAAGAGAGGGTAATCAATCTCCAACAACGATCCCACCCAAAAATCATACTTACCTTTAAGGCCTATATTTACAGCTCCTTCAACAAAACCCTTTTCAAACTCCTGCGGGGTACGAGCATCTAATAAAAATACTCCTTTTTTAAGTTCTTTTTCAAATTCCTTAACACTTAGCGCCCTAACATTTTTCTTCACTACATTTTCCAATTGCTCATAACCTTGTCGGTTCATTTCTGCATCCTTAACATAATAGCGAAGAGGGTCTTGACGGTCTTCCATAATCTTCTCAATAAACTCCTCTTTACTCATAAACTGCAAAGCCTGATTATTTTGCCGTTGTTCTCCAATAGTGGTAAAATGCTCAGTTCCCAGTTTTTTCCCTCCATGCACAGATGGCCCATGAGCTGGATACACAATTACTGTATCTTCAAGGGATAATAACTTATGAAGAGAATCATACAACATCTCTCCCATTTCCCTAAATTGCTCTTCATCATGGATGGCTGCATCTGGCTTACCTACATCTCCCACTAAAAGGGTATCTCCTGTGAACACAGCATAATCATTACCCATATTATCGATCAACAAATAACAGGTAGATTCTATTGTATGCCCAGGTGTATGAATAGCTTTTATTTTTACATCCCCCAAATTAAAAATCTCATGGTCTTGTGCAACATAAACCGAATAGTCGGGCACCGCATGTGGCCCAAAAACGATGGTGGCTCCTGTTTTTTCGGCTAGATCTAGATGCCCGGAAATAAAATCCGCATGAAAATGAGTTTCAAACACGTATTTAATATGAGCACTTCTCTCCTCAGCTAAATTTATATAAGGGGTAATGTCTCTTAAAGGGTCTATAATTGCCACTTGTCCATCGGCTTCTACATAATATGCTGCTTCTTCTAAGCCCTCAGTATAGAATTGTTTTATAAACATATCTCACAAAATATTTAAGACCTTAAAAACTAATTTCTTCAACAATACACGCACTCAACACATGTTAAAACCCACATAAAAAGGTAAATATTTAAAAACACACCCCACCTATTTGTACTTATTTTTAACCATTAGACAACTGGAAGTTATATTGATATATTTATTATTAAAAAGAAGCCTACAATAAACCCCTATCCACCATAATTTTTCATTTTCAGAAAATTCAAAGGGCAAAATTATACTCATAAAAAATCAGTAGAAATAGCTAAACATTGACTTTTCAAAGACAGGCTCTACATGAAATAGGCTGATACTAATTTAACCTATCTCTGCTTTCATTTAGTTCACTTTTAAACTCAAGCCAAAATGAAATCTCAAATTTCCCATTAACCCATAACTATCTTGATTTTTTTAAAAAGAAAAAAGTATCTCAACTACTAGGCCTCTTCATTGCCCCACCTGGAATAAGATAGTCAAAACAAAATAATCATAAAAAAAAACAGTTTTTAGCCCCCTCACTTTCAAAAACATAGACCTCAAATGGGCTTTAAATGCAATTAAACCCTGTTTAAGAATTTTAATTTTTATAGTTTTTACCTACTTTTGTACCATTATCAGACACGGGTGTAGCTCAATTGGTAGAGTAGTG
>NZ_SMMB01000915.1 GCF_009711365.1 Xanthovirga aplysinae
AAAATAAATTAATTTATTTTCAATAAAAAGATTTGGACAGAGCTAGTGGAAGCTAAACCGAAAACCCAAGCGCCTCATAATACCCAAATAATTAGTTAGCATTACAAGGTAAGTAAGCCACATGGTAATGATTATGGATCAGCGAACTATAAAAGGAAAAAATGATTGAACGTAGATAATATATCTTAGATCAAAAGGATGAGTCTGCTGAAAACGCGCTCGATTTCTCCAGAAAGCATTGGAGTATAGAGAATGATTTACACTAAAAACTTAATGTGTCTTTCAATGAAAAAAATGTACAGTTTTTGGTCACAATAATATCCAAAGACTACTCTTCCCAAGAAAATTGTATTGACAATATTGAAAGGTACACCTACAGAAAAATGAATGGGCCTCCACAAAAGGAGAAAAAAATCAAAAGATTATCTCCTCCTCCAAATAGAAAAGCTTAAAATAAAATGAAAAGAAGAGGTAGGTATTGAGTGTATTATAATTTTAAAAAGGCTGTTCAAAAAAACTGGATTAAAATTTCTGATTTAATCTTATCACATCATTAAGCACCCTAATCAATAGCCCGCTCATCTTATTGTTTTAGAACATGCAACAATAAATCCTCCACCTCTCTATCTACTCTTTTATGCGTTATCAGGGAGATTTTTCTATAAGGTAATTTATCCAATTCGCAGGAAACCAATTCATTTCTTTCAAGAAAGGGCTTTAAGGTAGAATCCAATGTAACAGAAAGTCCGCTTGCTTTTGCCTGCTGTTTTAAGACCTCAAATTCATTGGGAATTACATAGTTTGGAATAAAGGATGGCCGTTTTTTATCAAAAGTAATTAACCAGTATTTTTTTATAAATGAGCCCCTCATATCATGTGAGAACCAAACTTGCGGGCTTAGCCATTTTTCGGCTTTAACTTTATCTTCCTTAAACAAACGCTGCAATGCAATAAAGTCAATATCAGGAGTGCCTGCCAATACAAAATGTTGTTCTTGCAATACATGACAAGTAACATCAAAATGAGTAATTTCCTGAGTTATAATCGCGGCAGTTAACTTCCCTTCTTCAACCATACTAATCAAAGACTCCCGATCAGAAAAAGTGACATATACGACTTCTCCTAATTCTGTTAACCTATCTGCAAGTATCGTATTATATAAGTGCTCAGATATTCCAATACGAAGAATAGATTTCAACTTGGATTTTTTTTGAACGACCAAATCTTCCGCAACCAATAAACCCTCTAAATGAGTAGCTATCAAGTTATTAAGCATCTTACCATAATCTGTGGCTTCCACCCCTTTGGATTTTCTGGTAAACAACTTCTTCCCTAAATGTGCTTCCAAGGAATGAATCTGCTGACTGACTGCAGGTTGACTTACCATTAATTCTTCTGCAGCCTTTGTCACCGATTTCTTTATAAAAACCATTCTAAAGGTTCTAAACCATTCTAAATTGATCATGATATAAATTCTCCTTATTTCAGTCCATAAAATTTATTATGCCATTTATTTCATAAAACTCGCAACTTAAATCTAATGAACAAAGTTTAGGACTTTTATAAACATTAAAAACTCTTAGAAAATATGAAAGCTTTAAAAATTACTGGATATGGAAATCCAAAAGAAAATCTTGATATGCAAGAAGTTGCTCTTCCTTCCATTAAAGAAAATGAAGTGCTAATCAAAATTCATGCGGCAAGCGTGAATCCTATAGACAATATTTTATTGAGTGGAGCCTTTGATGCAGTAATGCCCGTTCAATTCCCAGGTCCCATAGGTTTTGATGTAGCCGGTACTGTAATAGAAAAAGGAGCTGCAGTTAAAAACTTTAATATTGGTGATAAGGTATATTCCCGATTAAGTGAGGCTGGAGCAATCGCTGAATACGTTGCTTCTGATAGTGCGATCGTTGCTCAAAAACCAACCAATATTTCGTTTGAAGAAGCAGCAGGACTCCCACTTGTCGGCTTGACTGCTATGCATTCTCTTAAAAACCTAGGTAGAATAAAAGCTGGAGACAAGGTATTCATCCAGGCTGGTTCTGGAGGGGTAGGGACTTTTGCCATTCAATATGCCAAATCAAAAGGGGCCTATGTAGCTACGACCACAAGCACAAAAAATGTAGAATGGATAAAAAGCCTGGGTGCAGATTTAGTTATAGATTATACAAAAGAAGATTATACAAAATTCATTTCAGGTTATGACATAGTCCTAATGGCCTTTGGCGATGAACATACTTTAGAGGTCATTAATTCGGTAAATAATGTTGGTAAATTAATCGGCCTAAATGGTGCACTAGATAAAGATGCACTTGATGCTTGGGGTGTTCAGGGAGAACAAAGAGCATATTTAGAAAATGCAGGAAAGCATGTACTCGAAGCTGCTATGGAAAAAGGTATTGATTACCGTTTTACCGTCCATGAACTTAGTGCAGCTCAATTAGATGAAATCACGCAGCTAGTAGAAAACAAGGCCATCAAACCCGTGGTGGACAAAGTATTTGGTCTTGACGATAGTATTCAAGCCTTAGAATATTTGGCTTCTGGCCGAGCGAAAGGAAAAGTAGTTATTCAAGTGCAACCGTAAGAAAATAAACAAGAATCTCATTATTGCACTTTTGGAAAAGAGCAGGGTGAGAAATTAGGGAACACTAAAAAATAATCACCTAACTACTTCAAATTAAGACATATAGATAATTAATAATCCAATTTTTAAATAAAGCTTAGACAAGGAAAAAGTAAGAACCAACTAATTGGAACAGCGATAGATTTATTTATATCCGTTTAAATAAAAAACAAAGTAGCAATCAAATATCCTCACGTCTATAAATTAATCGCTATAAATCATGGTTTTTAAAAGTCATTTTCTTTAGCTTATTATTACAATTTGGTAGTAGCTGAATAGAAGCCTTTTTATTCAAGATAATAGGTCACTTTAAAAATAAGCATTTAATGTACCTACTACCCTTTTAAATAAATTCTAATTAATCAGCAAGACTTCTCATTTGCAAAATTGCAAGATCAACCAAATCCTTTGTCTAGGATCTATTTAAACTAAAAAGTAAAATCATGTCCAAAATAAAACTTAACCCAGAGGGAAAAACAGTTTTAATTAGTGGGGCTAATCGCGGAATAGGAAGAGCAATTGCCATTGAATTTCTAGCCCAAGGAGCTAAAAAGGTGTATGCCGGAGCAAGAGATCCCTTAAAACTCTCAGACCTAAAAGAAAAATTCGGAGAACGAATAATTCCCATTAAACTTGATGTCACAGATAATGAAACGATTGAAAACTTACGCCTACAAGCCCAAGATGTGGACATCTTGGTCAACAATGCGGGAATATTAGCTCCAGGAGGGTTTTTAAGCGCTAATACCATAGAAAACTTAAAACATCATTTTAGTGTAAATGTATGGGGATTACTTAAATTGACAAACGCATTGATCGATTCACTTAAAAACAAAGAGGAAGCCGCCATCGTGAATCTGATATCAATGGTAGGACTGGCAAACATGCCCATGATAGGAGCCTATTCTGCCAGTAAAGCTACCGTGCATAGTATTACCCAAGGAATAAGAGGAGAATTGGAGCAAGATAACATTTTAGTATCAGGAGTCTATCCCGGTCCTATTGATACAGAAATGGCAAAAGGTTTTGAAATGGAAAAAGAAAGCCCTGGGCAGGTGGCAAAAAAAATAATCCAAGCGCTCAAAGATGGCCAAGAGGACATATTTCCTGATAAGATGTCCGAGAAAGTAGGAAAAGATTACTTTGAAAACCCTAAAATGGTAGAAAAAGAATTTGGGGCTTTCAATGAGTAATTTTTCTTTTCTCCCTATATAAATTTTAAATGGTAATAATGCTTCTGTAAAAGGATTATTACCATTTCTATTACCAAAAAGAAAAAATTATGCGCGAAGTATTAAATGAAAAACAGCTAGCCCTTTGTGAGAATAGTAAATGGGACTTTTCAGGACTAAAAGCTTTATTTCTTAACTGTACGCTAAAAAAAACACCTGAACTATCCCACACTGATGGTCTGATTGATATCTCTAAGGCTATTTTTGAAAAAAATGATGTGGCGGTAGAAGTCATTAGACCTATTGACTGGGAAATTGCCACAGGAGTTTATCCCAATATGGAAAATCATGGATGGAAAAAGGATGAGTGGCCCCTTCTTTATGAAAAAGTAATGCAATCCGATATTTTGGTGATTACTTCTCCTATTTGGTTAGGAGAAAAGTCCTCTATATGTAATAAAACCATCGAACGGCTCTATGGCAACTCATCAATCTTAAATAAAGAAGGACAGTATGCTTATTATGGCAAAACAGGAGGTTGCTTGATCACAGGAAATGAAGATGGTGCGAAACATTGCGCCATGAACATCCTTTATTCCCTGCAACATTTAGGGTTTGTGATTCCCCCACAAGCAGATGCCGCTTGGCTAGGTGAGGTGGGCCCAGGTCCTTCTTATTTAGATCCAGAGTCCGGAGGTCCTGAAAATGACTTTACAAATAGAAACACTACTTTTATGACCTGGAATTTAATGCATATGGCTTATATGCTAAAATCAGTTAAAGGTATTCCTGCTCATGGCAACCAACGTTCGGCATGGGATGCGGGTTGCAGATTTGACTATCCTAATCCTGACTATAGATAACTGTTATGGGAACATTTATTAATTACAATATTTTAATGCTATAACATCAATTCAAAACACTCCCATTTACCTGCCTTAAGCCTTTACTTTTCGGGAATCAATCATCCTTTTAATGGATTTTTGGCACCTTCAAAATCATCTTGTCCTGGAGTTCCAATTCATCTAGATGGCCCACGATTTCATCATTCCTTGCTTTCACATGAAGATGCATGTTTTGAGAATGATGAGTGAATATGCCATGGTGTTTGTTAGAGTAAAACCCAACGATTTCCACTTTCTCATTTATTAAAGTCCCCTGGATCCCTGATTTTAGGTGACTCTCTTTTGAATGCTCCTTATTACCATCTTTCCAATTAATCACATGCCATTTAACCATTTTAGCTTTACCCTGAATCAGAAAAGGAAAAGGCTTTTCTATTTCAATCCCACTTTCTTTTGCCGCTTTCAGAATAAAATGTTCCAGTTGAGTAAAGGATGTAAACTCTTCTGGAATAGGGATTTCCTCCCATTCTGTCACTTGGGCATATACCAAGAGGGAGGCCTTCTTATTGAATGATTGATTTATGACTAAGTGATCGTTGTGCACAGCAGATACATATGGCTTACTATTTAGAATAAGGATCTCTCCTTTTAAGCCTTCCACAGCACCCAATGCATATACATTTTCCTTATTGGCCAACTCCGATAATGCTACTTTTGCTGACAAATCCCCTTGGTGTTTTATTGTTTTCAAGGCCCCTTTGAATTCTACTTCAAAATTTTGG
>NZ_SMMB01000782.1 GCF_009711365.1 Xanthovirga aplysinae
TTCCAGTCTTTGGGCTGGTTTCTCTTGTCTATACCGCAATAAGATCCTCTTGGGTATCCCGTCAGGATTATGGGGAGGAAAATATGAGGAGTATTGCCGGTCACATTGCCGATGGGGCTATGGCCTTTCTGAAGGCTGAGTACAAAACCCTCTCTTATTTTGTTGTCATTACTTCTCTCTTTTTGTTTTATTTAGGCTATTCAGGAGAAAATTCACATCCTTTTATTGTTCTGGCCTTTATTGTAGGTGCCATGTTTTCTGCCTTGGCAGGATTCATAGGTATGAGGATCGCTACTAAAGCGAATGTCCGAACCACACAAGCAGCCCGTAATAGCCTTTCCAAAGCACTCAAGGTTTCATTTGTCGGTGGATCAGTTATGGGTATGGGTGTGGCTGGCCTTGCCGTATTGGGGCTGGGAGGCCTTTTTATTGCTTTTTTCATGTTCTTTCTTCCTGAAGGGTTAACCGAAACAAATCGCCAATCTCTTGTGATTGCCTTAGAAGTCCTAACGGGTTTTTCATTAGGAGCCGAAAGTATTGCCCTTTTTGCCAGAGTGGGAGGAGGGATATATACTAAGGCGGCGGATGTAGGTGCTGATTTGGTTGGAAAAGTGGAAGCAGGTATTCCTGAAGATGACCCTAGAAATCCGGCTACAATTGCCGATAATGTTGGAGATAATGTAGGGGATGTCGCAGGAATGGGGGCAGATCTTTTTGGTTCTTACGTTGCTACTATTTTGGCAACTATGGTGCTTGGAAGTGAAATAAATACTTTGAATTCCGATAAATTTTTTGGACTGTCTACCATTATTCTTCCCATGCTAATAGCAGGTCTTGGGATAATATTCTCAATTATCGGGACCTTTTTTGTTCGAATAAAAGAAAATGGTAACGTACAAAAGGCCCTGAATTTGGGCAATTGGTCATCCATTGTGTTAACTGCCATTGCCTGTTACTTTTTGACTCATTGGTTGTTGCCTGAATCCATGAATTTAAGAGGAACTGTTTTTTCTCCTGATGAGGTTTATTATTCTATTATTACTGGTTTAGTGGTAGGGACATTAATTAGTCTTATTACCGAGTATTTTACCTCCATGAACAGAAAACCGGTTAATTCCATAATAAGGCAGTCTTCCACGGGGAGTGCTACAAATATTATTGCTGGCCTTAGCGTAGGAATGATGTCTACTGCGATGCCAATTCTTCTTTTTGCTGCAGGTATTTATGTTTCCTTTACCTTAGCGGGTTTTTATGGAGTAGCCATAGCTGCCGCCGGCATGATGGCAACTACCGCCATGCAATTAGCCATTGATGCCTTTGGCCCAATTGCTGATAATGCTGGTGGAATTGCAGAAATGAGTGGTTTACCTGAGGAGGTAAGGGAAAGAACAGATATTTTGGATGCGGTGGGGAATACTACTGCCGCCACTGGCAAGGGGTTTGCTATTGCCTCCGCCGCCTTAACTTCATTGGCTCTGTTTGCAGCTTTTGTAGGAATTTCTGGAATTACCACCATTGACATATATAAGGCAGATGTGTTGGCGGGCCTCTTTGTGGGAGGAATGATCCCATTTGTTTTTTCAGCTCTTACCATTAGTGCCGTTGGGCGTGCTGCCATGGCTATGGTGGAGGAAGTAAGACGTCAATTCAGAGAGATTGATGGTATTATGGAAGGAAAGGCTTCTCCTGAATACGATAAATGTGTTAATATTTCTACTCAGGCAGCTATTAAAGAAATGATTTTGCCGGGTCTTTTGGCTTTGATTGTGCCTGTTATAGTAGGATTTACTTTTGGACCTGAAGTTTTGGGAGGTTTATTAGCAGGTGTTACTGTTTCCGGAGTATTGATGGCTATTTTTCAATCCAATGCTGGAGGAGCGTGGGATAACGCCAAGAAATCCTTTGAAAAAGGAGTGGAAATCAATGGTAAAATGGAATATAAGGGTTCTGATGCCCACAAAGCTTCTGTGACTGGCGATACTGTAGGAGATCCATTTAAAGATACATCAGGGCCTTCTATGAACATCTTGATTAAACTTATGTCTATTGTAGCCTTGGTTATTGCACCACATATTGCAGTTAAAAATACTCATCAAGGGGATAATATTAAGCAAGAGAATCCAATAGAAGTGCTTCAAAAAGAACTTAATGGAGATCAATCCTAATGATTTTTAATTTGCATCTTTTTAAGAAAAGTCAGTGCTATTACTGACTTTTCTTTTGGCCAATCCCCAATTCTGAATTCTTAACAATAACTTTAATCAACTTCGGTGATTATCAATACTCTCAAAAGTTCCACCAAATAAATTTTGTCGACTTGCCTCCTTTCTCAGTTGTTCATGAGGAACCCCTAAATCAATGGCGCTGACTTGAGACAGTTGGTTGAGGTGGTTTTTGTCTAATTCAAATGATAAACACCCCATGGTATCCTTCAGCTGTTCTAATTTACGTGCTCCCAAAATTGGAATAACTACTTGATTCTTTTGTCGAAGCCAATTTAGGGCTACTTGGGCGGGGCTGCACCCTACGTCTTTGGCAACTTCTACCACTGCTGATGCAATTTTTTCACTTGTTGGGGTCAGTTTGTAATTTCCTGGCTGAAGACGTCCCGATTCTTTTTTGAGATATTTTCCAGTTAGAATACCTGCCCCTAAAGGGGCCCATGGTGTGATTGCTAAATCAAAGCTTTTTGCCAAGGGTAGTATTTCTCGCTCGGCAGTTCTTTCCAGTAAACTATACTCAATTTGAATACCCATAAATGAACTCCAACCTCTTAATTCTGCCAGGGTATTTGCTTGGGCAATAATCCAGGCTGGAGTATTGGAAATACCGATGTAATTTACCTTTCCGGCTGAAATAAGGTCATCTAATGACCGTAATACCTCCTCCACAGGTGTTGTAAAATCCCAGGCATGTAACCAAAGAATGTCAATATAGCCTGTTTTTAACCTCTTCAAACTGGCTTCAATAGATCGTCTTAGGTTTTTACGATGATTTCCACAATAATTGGGGTCTCCCATTTTATCTCTTATGCTATATTTGGTGGCCAACACAAAATGATCCCGGTCTTCATGAATAAATTCACCCAGGAAAAGTTCGCTGGTCCCGTCAGTATACCTGTTTGCTGTATCCAGAAAATTGCCTCCCATATTTGCATAAAGGTCAAAGATTTCTTTGCTGGTATCGTAATCTGCTCCCCATTCAATTCCCTTAGTTCCAAAGGTCATAGTTCCAAGGCATAATTCAGATACTCTTAATCCACTTTTTCCAAATAGTTTATAGCGCATAGTTTATAGTCTAATGGTGATGTATTTTTAATGTTTGCGAACTTCTTAATATGAAGTAGAAGTTAGGAATGACTAAGGTTGAAAATTTATCCTTTATAGTTAATTGAGTAAAACTGGTCGGGCTCTTGTTAATTCATTTGTTTATTGGCATTTACAATTTATCAATTTTATAGGTTTTTATAAATCTTTTGCCATTCATCCATTTAATTTTGGATTATTTATCTGAAAAGGTCTTAGCCAAAATTCACATTCCTTGTGGGATTGCTCTTTAAATTCGTAATACTGTTAATGTCTTTAATTTATGTTGCTTGATGCTCAAGGGTTTTTCCTTTTTTTTATTGAAGAAAAAGCTGGTTTTAATAGATTTGATTAAATCCGCTTCCTTCCCGAAAATTTGTTTATTTATTCTTAGGCTTATTTCTTTGGTTTTTTTCCCAGTGGGAGAATATTATGTTTTTTATTAGTTTTCTGATTTGAGGTTATGAGACAAAGAAGGCTTTTTGTTTAAAATTCAAAGTAATAATATAGAAGGGGATTAGGGGATAGTTTTTTAGCTTTCAAATCTTTTTAATGTCTGAATTCTATTTTTTTATATTCCCATTTAGTTAATCTTAATTACTAATTCATAAATCTTAATTAGTTTTAATTACC
>NZ_SMMB01000551.1 GCF_009711365.1 Xanthovirga aplysinae
TAACCTATTTTTTATCTTATATTTAGAGCTGCTTTAGGAAAACCATAATCGCCCAAATACTGATTTTTTTCTTTTAATTAAGGAAATTTTAATTGGGATATATTTTTAGGGGTAAGATTTTCAATAAAATATTTTTTAAAATCTTATAACCCTATTACAGAACATTAATGTCATCTTTTCGACTTTGTAATTCCATTTTAAAACTTTTTATTAAAATCACTTTTATAAAAAACCGCTTTATAAACATGAGTACAAAATTTGCTGCATTAGCTCTTTCAGGAGCACTGTTTTTAGCAGGTTGCAATAAAGAGAAGGCAGAAAAAAAACAAAAACTAGATTATCCTCAGACGGCTGAGGTTGATACCGTAGATAATTATTTTGGCACGGAGGTCCCAGATCCATATCGATGGTTGGAGGACGATCGTTCAGAGCAAACGGGAGCTTGGGTACAAGCCCAAAATAAGGTGACTTTCGACTATCTCAATCAAATTCCTTTTCGGGAGAAGATTGAGGCACGGTTAAAAGATTTGTTGGATTACGAGCGATTATCTGCACCAAGAAAGCATGGGGATTACTATTATTTTTATAAAAATGATGGACTCCAAAACCAAAGTGTATTGTATCGAAAGAAAACTGAAGACGGGGAACCGGAGGAATTTTTGAATCCTAATAATTTTAAAGAGGACGGCACCATTTCCCTAGGAGGAACTAGTTTTAGTAAAGATGGTTCTCTATTTGCCTATTTGATTTCTGAAGGGGGATCTGATTGGAGAAAAGCGATTATTTTAAAAGCAGAAAATAAGGAAATAGTTGGCGATACTTTAAAGAATATCAAATTTAGTGGAATATCCTGGAAGGGAAATGAAGGTTTTTATTACAGCAGTTATGATAAGCCCAAAGGTGGAAGTGCTTTATCTGCAAAAACTCAACACCATAAGTTGTATTACCACAAGCTAGGAACGCCACAATCTCAAGACCAGTTAATTTTTGGTGGAGAAAAGCAGCCAAGAAGATACATTTTTGCTTATTTGACTGAAGATGAAAGGTTTCTTGTAATCAATGCTGCACAAAGTACAAGTGGGAATGAGCTTTATATTCAGGATCTAGCTCAAAAAAATGGAAAAATTATTCCTATTGTAAATAATTTTGAAAAGGACCACTATGTATTAGACAATGAAGGGTCTAGATTGTTGATTTCTACCAATTTGGATGCACCAAATAATCGAATTGTTGAGGTAGATTTTAATAACCCTGGTCCGGAAAACTGGAAAGATGTAATCCCGGAAACTAAAAATGTTTTGAATGCCAGTACTGGCGGGGGAAAAATTTTCGCCAATTATATGGTAGATGCCAAGACTCAGGTGAAGCAATACGATATGCGCGGCAATTTGGAACGAAAGATTGAACTTCCAGGAATTGGTTCAGCAGGTGGATTCGGTGCAAGGAACACCGATAAAGAGTTATATTATACATTTACTTCTTTTACCTATCCGACGACAATCTTTAAATATGATATTGCGTCAGGGAAATCAACGGTTTATGCCCGCCCTAAGGTTGAGTTTAATCCTGAGGAATATGAAACCAAGCAAGTATTTTATACCAGTAAGGATGGCACCCAAGTTCCTATGTTTATTGTACACAAAAAAGGGATAGAACTAAACGGTAAAAATCCAACTTATTTGTATGGCTACGGTGGTTTCAGCGCCAGCTTGACACCTCGATTTAGTTCTTCACAAATTGTATGGTTGGAAAATGGCGGAATTTACGCACAGCCTAATCTAAGAGGAGGAGGAGAATATGGAGAGAAATGGCATTTGGCCGGTACGAAAATGAATAAGCAAAATGTATTTGATGATTTCATTGCAGCCGGAGAATACCTAATCAAAGAAAACTATACTTCAAATGATTTTCTAGCCATAGCAGGTGCTTCTAATGGAGGTCTATTGGTGGGTGCCACTATGACTCAACGGCCTGACTTGGCAAAAGTGGCTTTCCCTGCCGTGGGAGTAATGGATATGTTGAGATACCATAAATTTACTGCCGGGGCAGGTTGGGCCTTCGATTATGGGACTTCTGAAGATTCCAAAGAAATGTTCGAATACTTACACAAATATTCCCCTGTTCATGCTTTGAAGGCGGAAACTAGGTATCCAGCAACAATGGTTACTACAGCTGATCATGATGATCGAGTAGTACCAGCACATTCATTTAAATTTGCGGCTACTCTTCAAAAGAATCATGTGGGAGACAACCCTGTTTTAATCCGTATTGAAACAGATGCAGGTCATGGGGCCGGAACACCTACATCAAAAAGAATTG
>NZ_SMMB01000816.1 GCF_009711365.1 Xanthovirga aplysinae
AATAAAAATCGAACCTTAAAGCTCTTTATAAAACATCAACTCTTTCTAGGAGTTCAAAAGGATTTTCCAAGCTTGTTTTGTATCCCCTTCTTCTAAATATTTTTTAGCCAGAAGATGTAAATGATATTTCCTCGACTCCTCATCACCTTTATACCGCTTAAGAATTTTCTTTACATCTTCATTTGCAGCCGCAGCTTTTATCTCTTCTTCAGAAGGAAGGAATTCTACATTCCCCAAACGTCCTAAATTATTTCCAGTCAAAACATCACTAAGGCGAATAGATTCGGGAATTTGATCCACTCCAATTCCTTTGTTACGAATAGGCTTTGGTAATTCAAAAATAGCATTCCCTTTGGCCCTACAATACCAATCACCACCCATTCTACCGACAGTATCCACTCGATGAGGATCTATTACTCCATTTTCATCAAAAATTTCCTCACTGAAATGGGCCAACACTACTTCACAAATCACTAGATTGCCTGCTCCCCCCTGGTCGCCTAGGGCAATAACATCCTTAACCTTACACTCAAAGGAAGCAGGTGATTCTTTCACCCGAGGAGGGGCCACCAAGTTGGAGGAGGCCTCAGTCAAACCGGACTTTACAAATTCATTCACTCCCTGCTCATATTCCGTGCTCGCTAAAGAAACCTGTTCAACGATACTATGATTTACAATATTGACCACCACCTCCTTTGTCTCCAAAACATTTTCCAGACTGTGTTTGACTGTATTATCTCTTACTCTTCTGGCCGGAGAAAAAATCAGGATGGGGGGATTGGCACTAAAAACATTAAAAAAACTAAATGGGCTCAAGTTCACATTCCCATCCTTATCGATGGTACTGGCTAATGCAATTGGTCGGGGTGTTATCACACCAAGCAAATGAGCATGCATTGTTCCCGTAGAAACCTCTTTGGGGTTTATCGTTTTCATTACAAACTCTTTTAATTTTATCAGAACTAGAAATTAAGAATGTAGGCGTTATGAATTAAGGTCACTTTTCGATTACCCTAATTCATAACTCCATATTCTTTTAAAGTTTAGCAGGGAGAACTTTGGATTTCACTTCCCCAAATCCAATTCTCACTCCATCTTTTTCGGCATACCCCCTCATAATCACCGTATCATGATCATTAATAAATTTCCGTTCGCTACCATCCTTCATGGTTACAGGTTTTGTTCCCTTCCATGATATTTCAAGCATTGAGCCATATGATTCTGGAGTAGGTCCGCTAATGGTTCCGGAAGCATACATATCACCAACATTAATATCACATCCATTAATAGTATGATGCGCCAATTGCTGATTAATATTCCAATACATATACTTAAAATTGGAATGACAAACCACCTTTTCTTCCGATCCCTCAGGTTTAATACCTACTTCCAAGTTGATATCAAAGTTCTTTTCTCCTTCTGTCTTTAAATAGGGCAATACCTTTGGATTTTGCTCCGGTCCTTTAACTCTAAAAGGTTCTAATGCATCCATGGTGACGACCCATGGAGAAACAGTGGAAGCGAAATTCTTCCCTAGGAAAGGGCCCAATGGAACATATTCCCAAGCTTGTATATCTCTTGCCGACCAATCGTTGAATAAGACAAATCCAAAAACAAATTCTTCTGCATCTACTGCACTAATACAATCTCCTTGTGGATTATGCTTGCAGGTGATAAAAGCCATTTCTAGCTCAAAGTCTAATCTACGAGAAGGACCAAAGGAGGGCAGTTCATCATCTGGGTCTTTAAATTGACCTTTTGGCCGATGAATAGGATGACCTGAAACCCCAATAGAAGAAGCTCGACCATGGTAACCCACAGGAAGGTGACGGTAGTTAGGCATCAAGGCATTTTCAGCACCTCTAAACATAGTACCCACATTGGTAGCATGCTCAATACTTGAATAAAAATCCGTGTAATCACCAACTTTTACCGGCATCAACATTTCTGCCTCATGCATAGTCACTAAAATGGCCTTTTTCAACTCTTCATCATGGCTCACCTTTTCATTATCTGAACGAAGTAGTTCTGAAAGTCGCTCTCTAACTTGCCGGCAGACCCCTCTGCCCAGAGCCATAAACTCATTTAAAGAATCATTGGCAAATAAGTTGTAGGAAGGAAGTTCAATTCCCAGGAGCAACTCCTGATCGTACAAAGCGGCCAGATCAACTATGTGTTCACCAATGGCTACTCCCACTCTAGGAGATCTTTCTGTGGTCTTAAAAACACCGAATGGAAGATTTTGAATAGGAAAATCGGAGCCCTCTGGTACAGGTACCCAAGATTTCAAAGAAGGATTATTTGCATTCATCATATTGATATCATAAGTTGTTTTTTCACAAATTTAAATTTGCAATTCGGAATTCAAAAAGTTGCCCATGCAATCTAAAGGGTTTTAAGGATTTTTCCATATACTCCAATTCTTTCGAAGAAATTAATTTATTAGGCCGAAAGGACTACATGCCCCCCTTTTCAGCTTTTTTGATAAAGTCTTTGTTGCCTGGGAGTTCATTAACATGGATTTATCCATTTAAACTTATATTTTTAGCCTTGAAAAATTATCCTCTGGATCACTAACCATATTTTTAACTTTTAAAATCACCATAATTTCATGAAAACCATTCAGCTATCAGAAAAAGTAAAGTTTTCCCAGATTATTCAAGGTCTATGGCGACTTGCTGATTGGAAACAAACTAGTAAGGAAAGCCTACATTTGATTGAGGAATGTTTGGAAATGGGCATCACTTCCTTCGATCATGCTGATATTTATGGGGATTATTCTTGCGAAGCCCTATTTGGAGAGGCCTTAAAACTAAATCCCTCTTTGAGAGATTCCATGCAATTGATTACCAAATGTGGAATAAAACTCATCTCCAGCAAACGCCCTGAACACAGCATTAAATATTATGATACCAGTAAAGAACATATCCAAAACAGTGTACAACAATCTCTTAAGAATTTAGGCACTGACCATATTGACTTACTGCTCATCCACCGTCCAGATCCATTTATGAACCCTTCGGAAGTGGCTGAGGCTTTTTCCAAATTACGGGAAGAAGGTAAAGTATTGGAATTTGGGGTTTCTAATTTCCTGCCTTCACAATTTAAGATGTTAAGTACCTATCTGGATTTCCCATTGATAACCAATCAAATAGAAGTTTCAGTACTAAACTTAGAGCAATTTCATAACGGCACCTTAGAACTTTGCCAAGAAAGACAAATTGCTCCTATGGCTTGGTCTCCATTAGGAGGAGGTAGCTTTTTTACAGAGCATTCCGAAAAAAACAACAGAATTAGGCAAACCTTAAAAGAAGTGGGAGAAGAGCTAGGGGTTTCCTCACCTGATCAACTGCTTTATGCCTGGTTACTAGCGCACCCTGCTCAAATTATGCCAATAGTAGGGTCGGGCAAAATTGAACGTATTCGGCATGCAGCAGAAGCAACTAAAATAAAAATGAGTAGAGAACAATGGTTTAAAATCTATTGTAGTTCTCTGGGGCATGAGGTGGCTTAAAGAGTTTAGTGTGAAAAGTTAAATTAAGAGTGAAGAGTGAAAAGGGAAATAGTAGGGAGGCAAAATTTTGCCTCTCATCCAAAAAAGGTCAAAAAGAAAATTCACTAAAACCTTCCTTTTTAATTCATTTGCCAAAATTAAAATATGGGATCAAATCCCCTTTCTGTGGGAAGTGTAAAAAGCCTTTGTCATTGGTATGATTCCCCTAAGCAAGGGAAAACTTTTTTAGATCCTTTAAAATTAATGATGACAGTAGAGAAAAACATAATAGAAGGCAAAAAAGAACACCTGGAAAGCATTTATCATGTTATTCAAAGGGCAAAAGAAATGGATAACAGTCATTTCCCACAATGGCCTGTGGATAATGACTACCCTAGCCGAAAAGATATATTGGAAGACCTAGTTGGTGGTGGATATTTTATTTTTCTAGATGATGACATCAATAAAGGATCAGTGGTCATGAATGAAAATGAAGCTGAACAATATCAGGAACTGGAGTGGAAAGGAATAAAGCCTTTAGCTATTCATCGGCTGGTAGTTCATCCTCAATTTCGCCAAGAAAAAATAGCATTTCAACTCATGCAACATTGCATAGCGGAAGCTCGAAGACAAGGGTATGATAGCTTTCGCTTAGACACATACAGTCTGAATAAGCGGGCCAATAATTTTTATCAGAAATTGGGCTTTGAATTTCGTGGTTGTGTCAACCTTCCTTTTATGCCTGAAAAATATAATTGCTATGAATTAATTTTGTAACTGGACAAATTGAAAA
>NZ_SMMB01000527.1 GCF_009711365.1 Xanthovirga aplysinae
TAGCTGGCCTTACGCCGAGTCTTAGGCTCTGGACGAAGCGTTTTTGACTTAGGAGCTTCTTTTTCTTTCTTTTCCTTTTCTTGCAAAACAAATCCAATATAGGAAATATCTCCATTGGCTTGGATCAATAAATCGGCCAATTGAGATAGACGGGTAGAATACTCCTTTCCATAGCAAGTGGACCGCTCTACAATGGGAAGCAATTGACTTATAAGTTCGTAATCAAGTGCATATTCATGATCGGGACAACCATTAATCATGTAATCAATCAAATAATCAATCCGATCTCTGGCAATTTGAGGATTAAATAATCGAAAAATTCGACGTGCATACTGTTCAGCAATATCAAGTTTACGTTTATTGTCACCCAACTTATAAGGGTTAATTTGATTTAAAAGTGGTCTGTAAAATTCACTGATGTAATCCAAAAGCATTTTGGCCAGTTCATTACGATTAATGGGAATGCTTTTACTGGCATACATATCTTCAAACATAGCCTCAAACAACACCTTTGATCGTATTTCTATCAAACGAAGTGAATGCTCATCAATAAGTGCACTTTCCTTAGCATAATCAGGGCTATCTTCCCTAAGTTTGTGGATTTGTACATCTAAAGGTCCTAATTCCCCCATTTCATCCATTACTATTCGATTTCCACCCAAAGCCAGGAGAGTAGCCGCACTTTTAGCCCAATAAGGAACTATAATGTTCACAGTTTCAAAAGCATTTCTCAATACTCGAATAATGCGGTAAGCATCATGTGGTGATCCTCCACCTGAATTAAGAATAAAGTCAATTTCCTTTATTCCCTTTGCAAAAGCGGTAAACTTCAGAACCTCGTGCCGTACGGTATAACTTCCTCTTAAACCAATACTTTCAAAATATAAAAACTGAGGAACTTTCCTTATTTTCTCTAATTGTCCGATGGCTGATCGAATATTCTCCATTTTCAATCTTTTACAAAAGAACATTAGAAATTCAGGAATCGTTTTAGAGCAGGATTTGAAGCTTTAAAAGATTTGTCTAGTATTGTTTTTTTAGATTAGAAAAAAATAAGAGGTATTAATTGACACAATTTGGAGAAATATGGTCATGATTTGTAGGATAAATGAAAACTAAAATTACTACTGTATTTCATTGGAAGACTACTTTTTTTGAGAAGAGAAAGTAATCCAAGAATTAATTAAATCCTACAAATCATAGATCAATCAATTATATTAATACAAATTTCATTAAAACCGGCAAATGATCTGAAATTGTTCCTGCATCCTTTAATACCTTAGCCTTTACCATTTTAATTTTATCATTGGTGTAAAAGATGTAATCAATTTTCTCGTATGGCTTTCCACTATCGAATGTAAAAAAATCTTCAGGAGCAGTATTAAACTCTTTATCAGAAATCGCCATCGTTAAATTAGGCTCATTTCTAAAAAGATCTATGGTTGCCTCTTGCTCATTTTGATTATTAGTCATCCTCTGCCGACTATTAAAATCCCCAATAACCAAGACAGGGTAATCATTTTTATACTTTTTATAAGTATCTAAAAGAACTTTTGCATGTTTTTCCCTGGTCTCTCTATCAAAAGCTTCCAAATGAACATTGATCAGAACTAGAGGCTTTCCATTGATATCCAGTTTAAGCACCTGAATCAAACGATCAATATAAAAAGCATTATAGTAAAATGGATTGGCTTCCGGTTTTTCCAAAAGAACCCTTTTATAATCCGTAACAGGGTACTTGGTTAAAACAGCTTGGGCGGAAAGAAGTTTCCCATAATTGGCTGAAATAGGCCAATACGGAAAAGGAACATACCGCTTGTCCCAGTTAATCCCCAAAACCGCTTGCTTAAAATCCCCATAAATTCCCAGAGTATCTAACTGATTCATAAAAGCACTACGCTTAGAATCAATATCGATCTCTTGAAACCCAATAAAATCAGGTTGGTATTTTTTTACTAACTCTATAGCCCTATCCTTGTTGTTCCTAAATAATCCGGGATCAAACTTAGTGGCGACATTATTGGTAAGGCCAGACATAAAACCAATATTATAAGTCATCACCGAAAAAGTATCTTTTTCCAAGGAAGGAGCTGTAGAATAATTAATCAAT
>NZ_SMMB01001015.1 GCF_009711365.1 Xanthovirga aplysinae
CTTACATCAAGAGTAATGCTCCCGTCTGAAAGTCCCACACAACTCTCTGAACTCGGAACAATACTTTCTATGATTACTTCCCCGGCCCCTACTTGCTCAATCTTTCTTTTGTTTACTTCTTCAACACCATCAATGGTATTCCCATGAGAACTATCGATAACATCCAGTTCCAAGTGTGCTACACCCGGTGATTCATTCCCTTTTAAACTTCCCAAAGACAAAATTAAAGCAAAAAAGAATATGTAAAGCTTCTTCATAAGCCGACTTGATTCAGTTCGGTGATTGAATATTCTCAAAATTTTTAATGTTTTTATGAAAGGATAAACCCTTAAAAAGGGATTTCCTGTTAATCTATCAGCTGGAAGAATCTCCCCCTTCCCCCAGGCTGTTATCAATGTCTTTTTACTTGGCCCCATGTGTTCATTACCAAGCAATTTTATGATCCATTAAAATAGGACCATCTACCAAAAAGTTCCCAAAGTGGAATTCACCTATTTCTTAGACTAGAAATTTACGGTTAAAACCAAAACTGGCTTTAACGTCTTATTTTTTTATTTCAAACCCTACTCAACCATCTCTCCATCAACAAAAATAGGCTACCGTTGAGCCCATAAGTATTCTAAAAATCAACAACCTGACTAAATTCCTTGCATATCCTATTACTCCTCCTAACAAAACCGTCACTTCCTTTTCTTCGGTTAATCAAAAAACTAGCAGTTTTTTTAACCTTAGAGCCTCCTCCACACCACAAGAAACTAGCGAAAATCTTATTTAATCATAAGGAATTAAAACCCTCCCCAATTTCTTTGGAAAGCAGCAGTATTTCCTTCCAGCTCCTTAGCAATGATTTCTAATTCCAGCATCATAGGGCTATTATTATCCGAATAGAAAATCTCCTTATACCTACTGCAATAGCCCTTCTTAAAAGTGATAGCCTGCATGGTACTTTCCGAATCCCTATTAAAAAAGGTAATCACCCCATCCTTTGTCTGTGTACTGGAGATCACCCAGTTCATAAAATCTGTTTTTTTATTGAGCTCTATGCGCAGATTAATATGCCCACCCTCTGTTTGGGATGCAGGTTTACTGTTATGCCCTGTATTCTGATAAAACTCAAGATCGTAGTACAAAACGTTGTACGACTCTCCGTCTATTTCCAATTTTGCTTTAAATGACATAATTCCAAATTATTAAATAGACCCATTGAATATAGAAAAAAGAAGGGCTCAAAGAGCCCTTCATCAAATAGGATTATACCCACTCATTAATGTGTTCTCCATTTCCAAGAGCAATTTCTTTTGCAGAAATGGTAAATGCCTCAGTTAAAGGGTTAGCACCTTCTGAGGAAAAAATCTCCTTATACTTTACCAGATAGCCTTCTGAGAACTTAAGTTCTTTCATTTTGGCATCAGTATCCCTTTTCACAAAGGTAATGGTACCATCTTTTCTTTCGAAATTGTTGGTCATCCATTCAAAGAATGATGTGTCTCCGGTAGACTCCACTGTTAAATGAATACGTCCACCTCTTGTAACTGAGGATGGTCTTCCAGTAGCATCTACTTCCTGGTGCAAATCATAAGCACATTCAAGAACGTTTACTTCCGCTCCTCCAACGTTTAATTTTGCTTTAAATGACATAGTAATAAAATTAAGTAATTAATAAATAATAAATAATATAGTTGAAATTACTAATTTTCATTTAAAAGCAACAAATTTTTTACAAAAAAAATACAGTTAATTAGCAATTTTATTAACAGAATAAAATAAAAACCCGCGAAAATATAATTATATTCAAATATATACAAAAAATATATAATTTATTATATTCACTAAATTCATCAATTCAAACTAACAACTCTAAATGGATACACACTTGAAGCCCTTTCTTTCAATTTAACTTTAAGGTCTTCACATAAGAATTCCCACTCATCTTTTGAAACCGCTCTATCCTCAAAAACAGAGGGAGACAACTGCACGTCTATGGTCCTCACAAACCCAGTGTTTGTGGATGGATCAGTGATCACTCCCTTGCTTACTTCTACTTTATCCAAGGCCTGTCCAAAATGCTTATAACAAAGTGCTTTAATATCCTGTGTGGTCACCACCCGATTACGACTCAACAAAGCCTCCCTATAGGCATAAATTCTCTCTTCTGCTTTAGGTTTCTCTCTTCCTCCCGTAGTAGCCAACATATTGATCATAGTCTTTTCCTGCAAGTTGGCACCCGAATAGGAGCGAAACTTTTGACCGGCCTTAATATTATTCGCCAACACCCCATTGGTAGTCCAGTACTCGGCAAAAATACTTTTCGTCGATTGCTGTTCGTCCTTAGCCAAATTCAACATGATGTAAGGAACGGCACTTCGACTTAATTGACTTTCTTCTGAATTTTGTTCCAGGGAAGCGATGATTTGATTTAATTTTCTCACTTTGGCTGCTAAAAAATCACCTCCCAGGGCGGCATAGGAAGCACTTTCGTCTTTCAAAGTTTCTAACAAGTGCTGTAGCAGTTCTGAAGCATTCCTGCTATCAAATCTTCCTACGCTTCCATTCCGAACAATGGCCACATTTTCATTACTCTCCTCATTACCATCATAGGCTTTTTGATCATAAAAATTACCCTCCGTATCATAAACACTTTTTACATCCAAAAAACTATTTTCGGAGGACAGTGGTAAAATATTTAAGAAAGGATTTACCTTTTGATTAACTGACTCCAATTGTTTATTGATTACAGGAAAACAATTAAGGGCCAGCTGAACATCTTCAATGATCTCATTAATTAAGGAAGGAGGAAATTCAAACTTCAACCAAACGATGTCTTCTTCAAGTTTTTCTAGTACCTTCTCTTCAAAAACATCCACAAATTCCCTTGGATAAGTACTTTCCTTATCTTCATGGTATTTCTTCAAATCGATTTCCTCATCCAGGGTCATAAATTTATTACTATAGAAAGCATTCACCTGAGCATAGACCTTGCTCATGGCATTATAGTTATTCTTTATAATCCCCTCAATATCGAAAGTACCGTCTTCTGAAGAATTATATCCTGAACGGAGTTTAAGCGGATAATTATTGGCACTCAGTTTTACTTGTTTCAAATAATGATAAAAAATCTCTTTATGTTCTTCATTTCGAACATGAAAATAGAACATAGGCTTTTGCAGAATTTCCATTTTCTTATCTGCAGCCACACCCACCCACAAATTGGAAGGTTTGAGGTATTGGTTTGGCTCTGCGTGTGCCAATACAGCTTTATTCTGGTAGTTTAAGGTATGAAACAATTTATTGTCAAGGGCCACATATTTTACAGCTGCATTTACCAGACTGAAACTTCCAGTGGGCCCAAAGAAAATTTGCTTCTCTAGGGGATTTCCCGGATCATATTTATTGGGAATTTTATGATTTACATAAAATTGGTTAGTAGGTTGAAAAGTAAAATTGCTCTCTACTGGCATGGCATGTAATACGGTTCGAGCGGGAAGAACTCCTCCTCCATTTTCGGTTGTCATCACCTCCAACAACCTGTCGAGTACCCTGGCATTTGAAGCTTTTATTTCACCATAGATGGACTCCAACTCTGCTGCACAGCTGGCCAATAACAGGCTCACTAATGGGTCAAATGCTGTTTCGGCTTCAGCCTCCGGATAACCCCATAGTTTGGCAGCACGTTTCAGTATCCGATCTTTAATCCGCTCTTTTGTATTCTTGCTCATTTAAGGATTTTAAGTTTAATGAAACGACAAAGGACCAATATAAAAATATAGCTGAGTAGAAAAGGGTTTATTATTCTTTACCAAGGTAGCATTTACAAGAATATCTGCTCTTTTCTTAGCTCTTACTTTGGAGGTTTGGGATGACAATCCACTGTCAGATATTTGAACCTCCAGGTTTATCTTTTCAATCCGTTTTTCATAACGCTTTATACTCTCTTCTAAAGAATTTTTCACATACTCTCTGATGATGGTGTTATTGGGAAATATTAGAAAATCAATTTCCCAAATACCACACCCATACAGATCATCATGTTTAAAGTCTCCAAAACCAGTGGTAGCAATCAACCTTATGTGCTGGCTAACAGATTGTTCCAAAGTTGCTTTTTCCAACTCCTGCTTTTGAATCACCTTCCCCAACTTTAGCGGAAATTTATAATAACTGCCATTCATCCCTTTAGAAATATATTATTTTATCTACCTTTCCGGTTTCGGATAATAAATATTCTTTTCCTACTTTTTTTCTTTTAACCAGGCTCATTTTAATTTCGGGTAACATCCCCATAAAACGCTCCCTCTCCATAATATCTCGGATAAAATCATGACCTTGATTACCATCCAAAATTCTCATAAGGGCTAGGTTTTCAAATACCGCAAGGGGTTTTTCCAAATCCCCTGACCCAACCAATAATTTTTCTGTACCTTCTTCATTTTTTAAAACAAAGGCGATATATCGTTCGGGTTTGAGTATACGGTGTCTTTGTAAAGTAAAATGCTCCACTTCATCATTTTGCGGTTCAATCGCAAAATTTTGGAAGCTATAAATATCCTTCTGGAACATGCTTACACCCAACAATGAAAAAGATCTTTGCCTTACTGGCTCTTCTTTATCCGGTATTAAGGAATCCCGAATTATTTTATAATAAGTTTTTTTATGGGTTACATCATCAGTAACCAAAACCTCATAACAAGGCAACTCAATAGTTTTGGCTTCATCAGCCCCTATTTTCAACAAAACTTCCGCCTTCCCGGACCTTCTATCCGAAACTTTAATGGAAATCGTTCCTCTTTTCGTTTCAGTATCGTACTCTGTCACCACTTTTCCCTTTCCAGCATAGAAAGGGGATCCCTTGCTGTCGGTCATTCCAAGAGACGTATCTAAAGCCATTTCTCTCATAAAAAATCTAAAAAAAGGATAAAACCTATAGAAAGGTTTATCCTTCTATTTAACACTTAGCCTTGTGCGTATTCAGTATCCCACTCATTACCATCATCCCCTCTATGTCCTTCCATTTTGATCATAAAGTTTTTCGCAGGGAAGTAAGGTTTCATATGAATATCCAAATGAATTTTATCTTTCTGAATTTGATCCTGTTCGAACCTTCTTACCTCAAAGTTTTCAATAAGTTTATCCGGACCAGTAATACCATCAAGAAACTGAACTATATTTCTCATGATCTCTTTTCTGGTTTTAGCCGAGAAGTTCTCAAATGCTCTTCGGTTCAGAAAATCCATCAACACTTTGGTCACATAATCAAATACCCTTACAACCGAATAGGTCTGTAATCCTAGATTATCCCCATTGAATAAGGTCTTAGCTGAAAAAGCCATCACTTTTCCGTATTCATTCACCATAGGAACCAGCCCCATAGCTTCCAGATTAGCCACTTCACTTTTCTTCAGGTCAAAGCGTACACCTTCGATTTCGTTAATTCCACCGAATTTCTTTCCAGCCGTTACCTGCGACATTAAGGTACCATAGATTTTTCCTGCCAATCCTGCTGAAGGAGGAATGTATAGGTCTTCCGTTTCCCCTATATGCTCAAATTTTCCTCTTCCCACTAACCAGTTACAAGTCATGATCAGATTGGAACGGTGAACTTCTCCACCTGCAAGCCCTGCCAAATCAAACATCTCCATTACATCATCCGGCTCGTCAAGATGCACAAAGTCAGTAACCAACATCACCTTATTAGTATGTGCAATTTTCGCCCATTTTTCAACCACCGCATTGGATCCAAGATAACCTGGTACTACCAATAACCCATAGTTGTTTTTCAAATCAAGTCGATCATAATTCTGTATCAACTCATTATGAATAGCATCAATAAATCTAGTATTATCCAGATCTTTGAGTTGATCAAGCTCCGCATTAATTATGGAAACATTCTTCACCCGATCACTTTCTGTATTCTTGTAAAAAGAAGCTACCGTACGGTAAGACTTTTCCAGCTCCGCAGTAGCTTTCACCGCCGAAGCCAAGTTGTTCTTCAAAGTCGCTTCCGATACTTCAGATTTTTTCACACTTTCTGTGATCATATCGGCGATATTATCACTAGAAGAAAGAATCTCCGTCCACAATTGAAGTTTCTTCTTTAGCGTATCCCTTTCTGCTTTCTTGCTTCGCTCCGTTAAGAAGATCTGCTTCCTGGCTTTCCTATCAGGGTTCAGGTTCTGACTCCCATCTACTGCCAACTCTATAAGATCAAACCCACCAAATCGGGCTAATTTTTCACTTTTTTCCTTCAGACCTAGGGCTTCCTGAGCAGGTGCCACTGCAACAGCCTGTTCGCTTTGTTTTGCCATGTTTATATTATTTTGCTTCTTCTAATTCTTGAATTAATGTTTTCATCACATCTAAAAGTGCTTCTTTTGAATCTGCGTCCTGCAAAGCGGCTTTTAAAATTTTATTGGTTTTCAATTGCTTGATAATGTTCTGAAATTGGTCTTTCTCAGTTTCCAGCCCTTGAAGAAACTCACTTTGAGCCGTCATTCCCTTCACTCCAAAATCCCCCAGGTTTGAAAAGTGAAGTACTTCTTTCTTTGAAGCGCCATTTTCATCTTCAAAGTCCATTTTTACCTGTGGAGAATAATGTGCAAAAACTTCCTCTAC